>CBIHQZ010000142.1:0-10070 GCA_966212315.1 uncultured Myxococcales bacterium | reverse complement strand
CGGCGAAGACGGACGGCTCTACGCGATCAATCCCGAGAACGGATATTTCGGTGTCGCGCCCGGCACCTCGATGCAGTCGAACGCGATCGCCATGAAGAGCGTCGCGCACGACACGCTCTTCACCAACGTCGCAGTCACCAAGGACAACGACGTGTGGTGGGAAGGCGCGGACGGCCCGGTGCCCGAAGAGGTCACCGACTGGAAGGGCCAGCCCTGGAAGAAGGGCTCGACCGAAAAGGCCGCGCATCCGAACTCACGCTTCACCGCGCCGATGACGAACAACCCGAACCTCTCGAAGTTCGCCGACGACCCCGAGGGCGTGCCGATCAGCGCGATCATCTTCGGCGGCCGCCGCGCGACGACGATCCCGCTCGTGCTCCAGTCGTTCAACTGGGTGCACGGTGTGTTCTTCGGCGCGACGCTCGGCTCGGAAACCACCGCTGCGGCGACCGGCAAGGTCGGCGTGGTGCGCCGCGATCCGTTCGCGATGCTTCCGTTCTGCGGCTACAACATGGGCGATTACTTCGCGCACTGGCTCTCGATGCAGGGACGCATCAAGTACGCGCCGAAGATCTTCATGGTGAACTGGTTCCGTAAGGGGAAGGACGGTTCGTTCCTCTGGCCGGGATTCGGCGAGAACATGCGCGTACTGAAGTGGATCGTGGACCGCGCGCGACTCAACGTCGGCGGCAAGGAAACGCCGTTCGGCTGGGTGCCGCGCCCGGGCGATCTCGACATGAGCGATCTGCCGCTCTCGCACGAGACCATCGAAGAGGCGACGCACATCGACCTCGACGAGTGGCAGCAGGAACTCGAAGGCGCGGGCGAGTTCTTCGCGTCGATCGGTCAGACGATGCCGAAGGAGCTGCAGCTCTATCGTGAGTTGCTCCTCACGCGCATCGAGGCGATCAAGCGCGACCAGGCGAAGCACAGCGCGTGATGACGGCGACGGGGGACGCACCGAGCGCTGCGCCCCCGTCGTTCGATGACGTCTATCGCGATCACTTCGCGTACGTCTGGCAGTCCCTCCGGCGCCTCGGAACACCAACCTCACAACTTGCAGACACAGCGCACGACGTGTTCGTCGAAGCGCATCGCGCGCTCTCGCGGCTCGACGCCACCATCGACCTTCGCGTGTGGCTCTTCGCACTTGCTCATCGCATCGAGAGCGCGCGAGCGAAGCGTGACGGCGGCGCGAAGTCGGGTGCTCCGTCGGAAGCGTTCGATCCGCCCGCGAAACCCGACGCCGACCCGCAATGCGTTGCCGACGATGCCGCGCGAGCACGGCTGGTGAGTGCACTGCAATCAGTGGACATCGATCGACGCGCGGTACTGATCCTTCACGACATCGATGGCTTCGCACTCGAGGACATCGCACGTGCGCTCGCGATCAGCGAGAAGGTCGCCGACTCGCGACTGCGCATCGGTCGCGAAGAACTCGCCGCTGCGTTTGCAACGCTCCCGACGCCAGCCCCCTGACACGCCCTCGCGTGGCACGCGGATTGAACAACGACCCACCAGACCGCGATTTCCCCTGGGAAATATGCGGTTCGGGGAAGGTCGCTGCGCCACGTTGAGCCATCGCACGACGCAGATGCCGCCCGGATGAAAGCCTCGCCGAGGAACGCCATGAACGAAATGAAAACCACGATCGCTCGCACGATGTTCGCGCTCTGGATGTCGACCGTTGCCGCGTGCGGCGCGATGTACACGCCGCCCGACGGCGAGGACGGCGGACCGCAAGACGCGACCGACGCGCGCAACGATGCTCGCAACGATGCGCCCGTCACGTGCCGCACCGAAGACGGGCGCGTGCTCACGCCGGGACAGAGCTACTCGCAGGCGTGCGCGACGTGCGTTTGTCAGAACGACGGCAGCATCGTTTGCGAAGGCCCGGGTTGCGCAGACGTCGTCGAGCCGCCGGTGCCCTGCAACAGTCAGAGCGACTGCGGGTCGACGGGCATGTGCACCGGTCCCGAAGGATGTGGCGTGCAGTGGTATTGCCAGCCGGTTCAGGGTTGCACCGCGGACTACGCCGCGTTCTGCATGTGCGACGGCACGGTTCAGCACGGAAGCAGCTCTTGCCCGCCGGGTCCCTACGCGCACCGCGGCGAGTGCGAAGTGTTCCCTGATGCGGGACCGTCGTGCGCGGGTGCCTTCCTCGATCAGTTCGGCAACTGCCTCGGACCGGCGGACGGACCGCTGCCGGCGTACTGCTGCGCGGGGATGACCGACGGCGGGCAACCGGACGGCTGGGTGCCGCCGGATGGTGACTGGACCGACGCGAGCGTCGACGGTGGGTCGAGCTACGACTGCAATCCGTATCACGTCGTGTGTGACGCACTCCCGCCGCCGTGCCCGGGAGGCGAAGTGCGCACGGTTCAGAGCGGGTGCTGGGGCGAATGCGTCTTGTACGACACTTGCGAGCCGATTTCGTGCGACCCGGCCGGTCCCGAATCGCAGTGCCCGCAGGGGCTCACGTGCTGGGGAACGACCCATCGGTGCGGACCGTTCGTCTTCTGATTTCTCTCGCCCGTTCGCCGCGCTGCGCTGGAAGACCGCGCTCGAGGCCTGACGAAGCACCCCGCGCGGGCGTGATACCGTGCGTGCATGCGCCATGCGGGGTGCGGTCTGCTGCGAATCGTCGCGCTGCTCTTCGCGCTCGTATTCGTCGCGAGTTGCACCAGCGCGCCCACCTCGGTGTTGGTCCTCGTCGACACCGAAGCACCCACGCGCGTTCTCACCTTGCGCGTGTCGGTGTCGCGCGGAGCGATGACCAGCGCGCATCCGGAAGTCCGCACGTGGAGTCGCGACGGAGGGACACCGGTCGCTCGATTCCCGGCGTCGTTCGGCGTCGTGCCCGGTGCCGGACCCAATGATGGGATCGCGTACCTCGCGGTCGACGCGACCTTCTCGCCCGGCGCCGCGGGACAGCCCGCGATCTCCGTGCATCGCTCGGCGCGCTTTCGATTCACACCCCACACGCCGACGGTGCTGCGGCTCTACCTTCCGTTGTCATGCGGCGCCGAAGTCGCACCGCCGTTGCAATGCCGCGACACGACCGCGCCGTGCACGCTGAGCGCGTACTGCGAGCAACTCGTTCCGCCGCAGACATGTGGTGACCAGGGACGATGCCAGGCGATCGACACGCCGACGCAGCCGCTGCTTCCCGATGGCGGCCTTCCCATTGCCGATGCCGCGACCGATGTCAGCGATGTCACCGACGCGACCCGGATCGACGGTTGCACGCCAACGTGCGGCACGCGCCGCTGCGGAAGCGACGGGTGCGGTGGAACGTGCGGGACGTGCGGAACAGGTCAGACCTGCGACGCGACGGGCGCATGCCGATGCATCCCGTCGTGCGGTGGACGTGCATGCGGCGGCGATGGCTGCGGAGGCTCGTGCGGAACGTGTCCGACCGGGCAGACCTGCAATGCGAGCGGCGCCTGCGGGTGCATCCCGTCGTGTGCGGGGCGCGTCTGTGGCGGCGATGGATGCGGCGGCTCGTGCGGATCGTGCGGCGGACTGACGTGCAATCGTGACGGGCAATGCGTCGCGTGCTGCACGCCCGACTGCACGGGACGCACGTGCGGCGACGATGGCTGCGGCGGATCGTGCGGCGGATGTTCGGCCGCGCAGATGTGCACGACGGGCGGTACGTGCGTGTGCGCGCCGAACTGCGTGGGACGCGCTTGCGACAGCGATGGATGCGGTGGCTCGTGCGGTTCGTGCTCGACCGGCTCGGTATGCAACGCGAGCGGACAGTGCATCGTGTGCAATCCAGGCGGCGGATGCGACACGAGCAACCCATGCGTCTCGGGCACGGTCGTGTGCACCGGCGCCGCGCCGATGTGTCAGGCGGCTTCGCCGATGCCGCCTGGAACGCAATGCCCGGGCGGAACATGTGACGGCGCGGGAACATGCGTGACGTGCGGCTCGACACGCGAGGTGTGCGACGGCGTCGACAACAACTGCAACGCGATGATCGACGAGGGCGCGGGGTGCGTCCGCACGATCGATGTCACCACGTGGACACCCGATCACGCGTGTCTCTCGACGTACGACGACTTTCGCTCCGGCCCCGACTATCTCTGCCAGCAGATGGGGTACGCGCGCAGTACCGGCACGTTCCAGTGCGACCCGATCTCTTGCATCACCGATCCGGCGTACGTCTGCACGCTGGTCGACGCGCGCCACAACGGCGGCTGGTTCTACGACATCTCCGGCACCACCTATGGCGAGGGGTGGTGCGTGGGGATGTCATGCGTGTCGTCGATCCAGTGTGTGATCCCGTAGCTTCTAGAACATGTCGGGCAGGCCGGCGGCTCGCCCGGTGAACAACGCGCCGAGTTGCGCGAGTGCGGCGCGATCGCCGTCGGCGAGCCCGAGCATTGCGACGTCGTACGGCGAGAAATACCCAGCGAACAGCGCTGCGAGAGCGCGCACGTTGAGCGTGACGTCCGCCGACGAAGCGCGTTCGACGGTGCCGCGACCGTCGCTCACTCGAAGGCTCCACGCGCCGTCGTTCTCGGGAATCATCGCGTCGCGCACCGCGAAGCGAGCCTCGCCGCGGACGAATGGGTGATATCCGCGCTCCGCGAGCGCGCGTTCGACGTCGAGGATGCGAAGCATCCAATCGAGGCGGTGATCGAACGTCACGTCGCGCACTTCGGCGAGCAAGCCGAGCGGAAGTTGATGCGCGCCCGTTCTGAACACGAACGAACCTGCCATCGATCGATGCGCCGCGATGAATGCACCGAGCTGCGCCCACGCCGCCGGAGTCCGCGCGGAGATGTCGGTGGCAACGAGGTCGTAGGGTTTGAAACCGCCATCGGTCTGACGGAAGAACAAGTACCCGTCGATGCGATCGCCCGTGGTGACCACGTAGCCGAGGGCGGGTCCGCTGTGCGTTTCGAACACGCGGTGACGCCAGAAAAGCTCGCTGCGATCGAGCCACCCTTCGTGCGCGACCGCGCGCTCGTTGTAGATCGCGCGCAGCGCCGCGAAGTCACCGGGTTCGTAGGGACGAATCGAAGACCGCTCGCTCGTGAGGTCGAAGCACCGAACCGGCACGTTGCACATCATGCTGATGCCCGCGAGTTCGAAGCCGAGTTTGCGGTAGAGCCCCTGCGTGGCGGGATAGAGCGCGGCGATCGGCCGACCCTGTTCGCGCGCGTGACGTAGCGCGTGGGTCATGAACTGACGGGCGATCCCGTGTCCGCGGCGATCGGGCGCGACGGCGACGGCGCTCACCGCGGCGCACGGAAGCGAACGACCGCCCCAGTGCTGTCCCAGGTCGAACACCACCAGCCCGCCCACGACGCGATCGCCCTCTCGCGTGATCCACGTATCGCCTTGCCCGAAGGCGCGGCGATCGATGCGCTCGTACCACTCGGTGCCGGCCGGGGCGTTGCCCACGAGTGACTGCATGAAGAGATGCGCGAACGCGAGCCGCTCGTCGTGCGAGCGAGGTGCGTCGACGATGAAACGGCTCACGAAGGACTCCTCGGTGGGGGGTGCGGCGGGCGAATCAGCCCTTGGAGAAGAACGCGTTGTACTGCGGATCGTTGTAGCGCGCGTAGTCGATCTCGAACGGAGTAATCGAATTGATTCCGTCTTTGTGTTTGATGGTCAATGCCATCGGACAGACCTCGCGATAATTGCTGTCGGGCGGAAGATCGTCGTTGTTCTTTCCGCCGGCGGAGAAGAGGTTCAGCAGGGTTCCGTCGGCGTCGTCGTAGATCTTCTTGAACCCTTCGGTGACGCGCTCGTGCCCGCGCACCAGCGTGTGCAATCCGAGGCGCGCCATGAAGTGCTTGAACTGTTTGCGACCGAACGGGAAGCGCGCGTTCGCCTTCTGCAGATCGATCGGGATCACGTCCGCCTCGCTCGGATCGCTCCACAGCATCTGGAAGCGCATCTCGGGATCGTTGAGCGACTGCAGGCCCTGCCACTTCGCCGCGATCGTGTCTTCCCGCGGAATCCCGGCGTGCACGAAGAGCATGCGATCGAACGCGAGCATGTTCGGGAGCGACTCGAAGAGACGCATGTACGTCTCGAACAATTCGTTCGGCGCGACGTCCATCAGCGAGTTCATCGCTTCCGACGGACGGACCGCGCCGTACACCTTGCCGTTGATCTCGACGTAGTACTCGTGATTGCCGCGGAGCACGTACACGTCGTTCGGAACGCGCAGCATCAGCTGCAGCACGGTGCGGAGCACGCCGTTGTAGCTGAACCGACCGCGGTCGATGTAATCGCCGAGAAGAACCAGCTTCATCGCCGGATTCTTTTCGGGATTGTCGTAGTGGGCCTGCACCTTGGCGAAGAAGTCCGCCTGCATGAGGGCGCCCTTCAAACACGAATAACAACCGTGCAAGTCGCCCAGCACGAGGAGTTCGTATTCTTTGCCCGGCTTGGGCGGAAGGACGTACACATGCCCGTCGAGGAAGGGATCCTGCCCGGCGAAGTCGGCGAACGTCTTCGCGGTCGCGAGCTTCCCGGCGCCGGCCTGACGCTGCGAATCGAAAGCGTCCATCGCCTTCTCGAGAAGCTCCATGTCCGCACGGGCCTGCTGCGCGAAGGTTCCCGGGTCCTTCACGTAGTCCCATTCGTAGGCCTTGAAGAACGGGTGGTCTTGTTCGCGCGGCTCGGGCTTCTGCACTGCTTCGATCGTCATCGAGCCGTCGCCCACCGTTTCGATCTCGGTGTCGTCGAGTTCGATGTCGGCATCGAGCAGCACCTGCAACTCGTCGCGAAACTTTCGCTCGTTCGGATGGATCACGCCGTCGGCGTGCATGAGTTCGTCGACGCTCGAGATGAGAATCCCGCGATTGTCTTCGTCGAAGCTCTTGAACAGCTCGAAGCAACGGAGCTTCAGCTTCGCGAGCACGAACTGCTGCGGGTCCTCGCCGTCGGCGACAGGCTCTTTGAAGTTCGCCTGGATCTGCCCGTCGATCTCGTCGAGCACTTCACAGAAGTGCTGCGTCCATCGGGCCACGACGTCGGTCTGCAGGTTGTCGCCCATCGCCTGGCGCGCGCGGAAGTCCACCAACTTGCCGATGTACTCGCGGATGTACTGCTTCTCCGACGGGTCGAAGTCGCCGTCGATGTAACCGAACGCGGTGAGGTAGAAGATGATCGCGTGCATCTGCTTTTCAGCAGTCTTCGGATCAGGGCTGAACGCCAGCATCGTGTGTGAGACCTCCGGCGCGCACGGTACCACCGGCGCGCGCAGCGAGCGTCACTCTGTCGGCACGAGGACGAGGCTGTCCCAGAGCGCGAGGTAGCCAGCACTGTGGGCATCGTGGCCCGTGCAACGCGCGACGAACTCGTGCGTTCCGGACCCTATCGCGATAGGCGCGCCGTCGTCGCCGCGTAGCGCGTGGGTCGTCGCGTCGAAGCCATGCCACGGCGCGAGCGGGTGGCCGTCGAGCGTGAACTCGTAGTCACCGAACGCAGGCCCCGCGAAGCCTTCGACGTGCGGTACGTATGTGCCCCCGTTCCCGAGATCGAAGCGGAAGCGGAACGTCGCGTCGGGCTCACTCGCGAACACGAGCAGCGCCGCATCACCACTCGAGGGAAGATGCACATGGCGTGTGGTGCTCACCGAACGGGCGCCGAGACGATCGACCGTCTGGAACGACGGCCACGCGCGATCGATCTCGATCCGAATGTCCGCGGGCGGCGGCGGGAACATCGGTCGCCCGATTTCACCGTGCGGGAGGATGAAGTACGGCACCAGGTCGGGACGCGCGCGACGCAGCTCGCGTAGTCCTACGCCGTCGTTCATGACGGGAACGAGTTGCGCGCCATCGCGATACGGATCGAACGCGGACGTCCACGCGAAGTGATCGTTCACGATCACCATGCCGTCGGTGATTCGATGGCGCCGCACGAACGCGCGGATGTCCACACGGGGTCGCTCGGCCGAGTCGATCACCGCGAGGTAGACAGGCCACGCGAGGATCGCTGCGCCGAGGATGCTGCCCACGAGCGCGAACGACGCGATACCCCGCAGATGCGCCGTATCGAACCGGCCTTCGCGGCGACTCGTGACACCGAGTGCCGCGCGCGCAGCGAGAAGCGTCAGGTAGGGCTGCACCGGGAAGAGATGGCGCGCACCGTGTAGCACCGCGTTGCCGTAATAGAAGAGCGCGTACGTCGCGGTGAACGTCACGACGATGGTGCCGAGCGCGAGATCACGCCGGCGCGGACGCCAGACGAGAATCGCGAAGCAGGCCCACGCGAGAAGGACCGATCCGAAGACTTCGAGCGAGAAGAGCGACGCGCGCTCGCGAGTGACTCGCAGCCCTTCGCGCAGCGTGTATCCGCCCGTGTGTTGGAAACGCGTCGATTCGTCGGGGTGTTCGACGTAGCAGCCGACGTCGCGACCGAACCCGAGTCGATGGCAGTTCGCCGGGTAATCCGAGTGCGCGAAGTATTCGTGCTGCGTCGGGATGCGAACCGAACCGGTGGCGGCCAGTTGTTGCGCGCCGAGCAGGATCGCGAACGGAAGAACGCCCGCGAGTACCGAGCCTGCGACGAGCATCGCGCGCATCGCGCTGCCGTTTCGACGGAGCCATGGCGCGCTCACGACGATACCGAGCGCGAAGAGGCCGAACAGGATTCCGTCGAGCAAACGCGACGCGAATGCCCAGCCGATGCAGAGGCCCAGCGCGAGAGCTGGCAGCCAGCGCGGTTTCGCACGCAGCGACATGGCGAGCGCGAGCGCGAACGAGCCGAGCACGGCTACGAATGCGTGCGACAGCAGGTCGGCGGTCTCGATGGCGCGCGCATACGCCGGGAGCGAGAGAAGCACCGCGAAGCGCGTGGCCCGTTCGTCGCGCGTCATCGCGAGGCCGACGGTGTAGTGCGCGAGTACGAGCAGTGCCGCCGTGACGGGACCCGCGGCGATCGGCACGCCGATGCTGGTGAACGGCGCGAGAAACAGCGGATAACCCGGCGGAAAAACGCCGTGGAGATTCCCGTCGGCGCCTTCGAAGAGGAAACGGTCGCCGAAGGACAACCGCGGTCCGGGAAACGGCATGCCGAAATGGAAGTGCGAGAGAGCGCGCGCTTCGAAGAGATACACGCTCGCGTCGATCGAGAGCGGCAGCCCGCGCAGGATGGCGAATGCTACGTAGGCCGAAGCGCCGGTGGCGATCGCGCACGTCGCGACGAGAAAGACCCAGCGCGGGATCGCGACGAGTGCGTTCTCGAGCCCGCGCGCCGCGCGTGGGAGCGCAATGGCGAGCACCGCACCGAGCACGAGACCTATCAGCGCGACGCGCGTGATGGCGTCGAAGTGCCAGGCCGCCGGCGTGGTGAACAAGATCCACGCGGCGAGGAGGATGACTCCGAAGATGCGGTGCGTTCGCGTCGGGTGCGCGGGCGGTTCGGTCTCGACACTCACGATCGGCGGGCAGTTGTACCCGAAATCGTGGTAGTTCAGCGCCCCGGTGAACACGCTTTCGCGCCGCGCGGCGCTCGGGATTCTCGCGCTCGTTTCCGCGACCGTCGTTGCGAGTGAAGTGCTCTACACGCGTCTCCTCTCGGTGACGGCGTGGTACGGGCACGCGTTCGTCGTGCTCTCGCTCGCGATGGTCGGCCTCACGCGCGGCTCACTCGTCGCGATGCGCGCCCGCGCGGACAACGAACCGCTTCGTCCCTGGATCGCACAACGCCTCTTCTCGCTCGCGGCATGGCTGGTCGTCTCGACCGCGGTGATTCTCACGGTGCCGCTCCAGGTCGCCGCCGATCTCACGTCGTTCGCATCGATCCTCGTCGTTGCCGCCGCGGCCACTGCGCCGATGGTCGCGGGCGGCAGCATCGTCGCGCGCTTGATGGCCGAGAGCGAAGTCGCGATTCCGTGGCTCTACGCGATCGATCTCGTCGCGGCCGCGGCCGGTGCACTCGCGCCGCTCGTGTTGCTGGGACCATTGTCGGCCCCCGCAGCCCTCGCGCTGCTCGCAGCCCTCGCGGCGGTCACCGCAGCCATCGTCGCTCCGCGTGCAGGTCGTGGACGATCGGCCCTGCTCGCAGTGGGCGCGCTCGCGGTCGTGCTGCTC
>CBIHQZ010000141.1:0-10142 GCA_966212315.1 uncultured Myxococcales bacterium | reverse complement strand
CGATGTCGCGAGGTGCGCGCGTTGGTGAGCACGGGGTCGAGACGCATCAGTGCGTGGAGCTTGTTGTGTTGGAACTCGTGAACGAGCGCTTCGGCGATCTTGAGCGGATTCGGATGGAGCGTGAGGTAGATCGAACCGAGCGCGTCTTCGTAACTGCAGCTCGCGTGTCGCTCGGGGAGATAGCCGACCGGGACCACGGTGCGAAGCAGGAGGGTCATCTCGCGAAAGATCTCGGGAAGGTACCGATCGATCAGCGCGAATGCATCGTCGAGCGCGGCGGTCCATTCGTCGACCGCGTGCGCGCCGAGGTCGAAAGTGTTGCCGGTGCGTTCTGGATGCAGCGAGATGTGCGTGAGCGGATTGTTGTCGCCGAGCGCGAATTGCACGCCGCTGCGAAGCGGGATGAACGCGCGGCTCGCGCGAACGAGTTCGTGGTGAGCGTCGCGCAACGGTGCGAGCAACTCGATGGCGGCCGACTCGCCGGGCGCATGCACGACGAGCGTGCGCGGCGAGATTTCGACATGCGTCACACGCGGCGACGAATCGATGCGAACGCCGAGGGAGAGCAGAAGCAGCGAGGGCCATCCGCGCGACGGCTTCGCGATGCGAACAGGTGCGAACTGCGGATCGCGCCCGGCGAGTTCGACAAGGAGCGAGAGGTCGAGCGTGTCGAGCACATCGGCGCGGGCGGCGTGACCGTCGTGAAGCACGGTGCCGAGCAACGCCGTGAGAGTGGGTTGCGAGACGATGTTCGCGAGGGTGGCAGCGTCGCGATCGCAAAGCGCACGAGCGGCGGTGTGGGCGTGATGCCGAAGCGTGTCGGCGCGGTCCGCGGGGAGCGCGAGGTACTGCTGCACGATGCGCGTGAGCACGCGCGGTAGAAGCGCGCGGAGCGAGTCGGTGCCGGGTGCCGGAAACGTGAGGTGCATCGCGCGGGGACCGACAGAAGGTAGCGGATGGCGGAGCGCGGGACACGGGGTGGCGGAAAGTGGCGGACGAAAGCGATCCGCCATGGCGGTCCGCCAGGGGACGCTTGCAAGTGCGCGAAACGCTGCGACCCCACGTGGCGGCACAGCGCGAGCAATTCACTTCTCGCCGGCGCAATCGAGCGCCGCGACGAGGAGGAACACATGGGACTGGTGACGGAGAAGCTGAAGGCAGTGCGTGCGGCGATCGGGATGCTGGAGAAGCAGTTCGGCAAGGGGTCGGTGATGTCGCTCGACGACGATTCCACGGAACCGGTGATGACCATTCCGAGCGGGTCGCTCACGCTCGATCACGCGCTCGGATGCGGCGGGTATCCGCGGGGACGCATCGTCGAAGTGTTCGGCCCCGAGAGTTCGGGGAAGACCACGCTGACGCTGCACGCGATCGCAGAGGTTCAGCGCCTGGGTGGCGTCGCTGCGTTCATCGATGCCGAGCACGCGCTCGATGTGCGCGACGCGCGGTCCATCGGGGTGGACTTCGCCGGGCTGCTGGTGAGCCAGCCGGACACGGGCGAGCAGGCGCTCGAGATCTGCGATGCGCTCGTTCGCTCGGGTGCGATCGATCTCATCGTGATCGACTCGGTCGCGGCGCTCGTGCCGAAGGCCGAACTCGAAGGCGACATGGGCGATCAGCACGTCGGACTGCAGGCGCGCTTGATGTCGCAGGCGTTGCGAAAGCTCACCGCGCTCGCCCATCGGCACAATGTGACGATCATGTTCATCAACCAGATCCGAATGAAGATCGGTGTGATGTTCGGGTCGCCCGAGACGACGACGGGCGGCAACGCGCTGAAGTTCTACGCCAGCATGCGCCTCGATGTTCGCCGCATCGGCGCGCTCAAGTCGGGCGACGAGGTGACGGGCAATCGCACCCGCGTGAAGGTCGTGAAGAACAAGCTCGCGCCGCCGTTCCGCGAGGCCGAGTTCGACGTGAAGTACGGCGTCGGTGTCGATCGCACGGCGGACCTGATCGATCTCGGGATCGAGCACGAGTTGCTCGAGAAGAGCGGGAGCCATCTCACGTTCGCAGGCATGCACCTCGGGAACGGCCGCGAGCGCGCGCGCGAAACGCTGCTCGGCGATGCGGCCGTGAGCGCGCGTCTCTCGGATGCGCTGCGTGCGACGATGGCGGCCGCGCGAGGTGCCAAGGGGACGTCGGCGCCGCAGGCGGTCGGCGACGCGGAGTGACGGATGCTACGGGTTCGGCGCGGGGGTGAGTTCGATCGTCTCGCGCCGGATCCCGTGAGCGGGAACGGTGTAGGTCCGCACTTCGTCGGTGTACCCCGGCGCGCTGACGATGACGCGGTGTGGGAAGTTCGGATCGAGCGCGGCGAAGTTCACGTGACCGTTCACGCTCTGCCACACCCCGTCGTCGACGCGGACCTGCGCACGCGCGGGCGAAACCTCGAGTCGGAGCGTGCCGTACACGCCCGGCGGCGAGTCGATGTCCGGCGGGACCAGGTCGACTCGCGACACGAGCAGCATTCCGCCTCCCAGGAGAACCGCCGCCGCGACACCGGCAATGATGGCCCATCGGGTAAACCGCGAGCCTTCGGTTTCGCTGCGCGTGGCGTGGCTGATCTGCTCTCGCAACGCGCGGTTCTCTCGCTCGAGCGCATCGGCGCGCGCGATGGCTGCTTCGCGTTCGTCTCGGTAGCTCGACATGAAGGTCACAGTAGCATTCGGCCGCCGTCGGAGGCGTCGAAGCGCGGCCGAGAAATCCGCCTACGGCGGCGTTCGATAATCCGAACACCGCGATACGATCGCGAGCAATTCGCCATGCACCTACCCGCCGCGCGCACGCGCTCGCTCGCCGTCCTGTCGCTCTCCGCACTCGTCGCATCGCTGCTCGTCCTGATCGCGCCCTCGCGCGCGCAGGCGCAGACGATGATTCCAGGCGGAAACGTCATCAACCAGACGTGGACCCCCGCTGGCAGCCCTTACATCATCCAGGGCGACGTCACGGTTCCGCTCGGTGCATCGCTGACGATTCAAGCGGGCACGACCGTGCAGTTCGCACCGACCGACGCACAGGCCTCGGGTGTGAACACCACGCGGGTCGAGATGACGATCAACGGCACGCTCGCGGTGAACGGAACCGCCGCGCAGCCGGTGAATCTCGTGGGTCAGACCGCGGCCGCCGGAAGTTGGTACGGCGTGATCTTCGGTGCGACAGCGAACGCGTCGTCGATCGTGAACGCGAACATTCAGTACGCGACGAACGGCATCACGAGCAACGCGCTGGGCAGCGGAGTGATCGTCGACGCCACGCGCGTGCGTGACTCGAGCAGCACGGCGATCACGGTAACCGCAGGATCGCCGACCTTCACGAACACGACGATCACCAACACATCGACGGGCATCACGGTGAGCGGCTCTGGCTCACCGACCTTCACCACCGGCACCATCACGAGCGCATCGAGCGCGGGCGTGCAAGTGACGCCTTCGTCCGCATCGACCGTGAATCTCAACGGCCTCGCGATCTCGGCCAGCGGCAGCTACGGCATCTACGTTTCCACCACCACCGCGTCGGCGGTGAGCGTGAACGTCAACGGCACCACGCTCAACGCCAACGGCAGCTACGGCGTGTACGTGTACGGCTCGAGCAGCGTCTCGGTCGCGGTGCGCAACAGCATCGTCACGAACCAGTCGTACGGCGTGTACCGCAGCACCACTGCCGGCTCGCCGGTCGTGACGGTGACCAACAGCGACGTGTGGAACAACAGTTCCGCGAACTACTCGAGTGCCTCGGCAGGAACCGGTTCGTTCTCGGCGAATCCGATCTACGTCAGCGCAGCCAATCTTCGCCTCACGTCCAATTCGCCCGCGCGATTCGCGAGCGACACGATGACCGACATCGGCGCGCTCCCGTACGTGTCCGACGCCACCCCCGGGCTCTACGGCACGCTCTGGACGAACACGCAGCTGAACACCGCGGCGAGCCCGTACACGGTGCAGGGCGATCTCACCGTCGCACCCGGCGTGACCCTCACGATCAACCCGGGCGTCACGCTCCAGTGGACCGGTGGCAGCGACATCATGGGCTCGGGGACCGACACGACGCGCGGCGAGCTGATCGTGCGCGGATCGCTGATCGCAGCGGGCATGACCGGCTCTCCGATTCGCTTCACCTCGACCACCGCGTCGGCGGGCAGTTGGTACGGCATCGAACTGCAGTCGGCGACGAATGCCCCCACCCTCACGAACGCGACCGTCACGGGCGGAACGATCGGGCTCACTTTCTCGGGCGGCACAGGCGACACGATCGACAGCGTCACGCTCTCTGCGATGAGTTCGACCGGCGTCAGCGTTACGGCGGGGTCACCGTCGTTCAGTTTCCTCACCATCTCGGGAACGTCGACGGGCATCTCCGTGTCGAGCGGCGCGTCGCCGACATTCAACTCGGGCTCGATCGACAACGCCTCGAGCGCGGGCATCCAGGTCACGCCCTCGAGCGCATCGACTACGAACATCACGGGCTACGCGATTCGCAACAGCGGCTCGTACGGCATCTACATCTCGACGACCACGGCGTCGGCGGTCGCGGTGAACATCGCGAACACCACGTTGAACGCGAACGGCTCGTACGGCGTGTACGTGTACGGCTCGAGCAGCGTGAACGTCACGATCCGCGACAGCATCGTCACGAACCAGTCGTACGGCGTGTATCGCTCGACGACCGCCGGCTCGCCTGTCGTGACGGTGAACAACTCCGACGTGTGGGGGAACAGCTCGGCGAACTACTCCAGCGCCTCGGCCGGCACCGGTTCGTTCTCGTCGAATCCGCTCTACGTCAGCTCCACGAATCTGCGCCTGACCTCGAACTCTCCCGCGCGTTTCCAGAGCACGACGATGACGGACATCGGTGCGTTGCCGTACGTCGCGGATCCCACTCCCGGGCTGTACGGCACGCTGTGGGTGAACACGACGCTGACCGCGGCCGCGAGTCCGTACTCGCTCGCGGGCGATCTCACGGTCGCGCCGAACGTCACGCTCACCATCAACCCGGGCGTGACCCTCACGTTCCAGGGCAACAGCGACATCATGGGATCGGGCGCCGACACCACGCGCGGTGAACTCCGGGTCTACGGCGCGCTGACCGCACCGGGCACTTCGGGGTCGCCGATCACCCTCACCTCGACGAGCGCATCCGCCGGCAGCTGGAACGGCGTGTACTTCTTCTCGAACGCCGCCGCGCCGACGATGACCTTCGCGAGCATCATCGGTGCGACGAGCGCGCTGAACTACGGCGGAACCGCCAGCGACACGCTCGATGACCTCACGATCTCCGCCGCGAGCAGCACGGGTATCAGCGTGACCGCCGGCACTCCCTTGTTCCGCCGCGTGACGATCACCGGCGCGTCGACCGGCATCTCGGTGTCGAGCGGCGCGAGCCCGACCTTCAGCGACTTCAGCATCTCGGCGTGCAGCAGTGCGGGCGTCCAGGTCACGCCGTCGTCGGCTTCGACCACCAACATCGTGAACGCCGTGATCTCCAGCAGCGGCTCGTACGGCGTCTACATCTCGACGACCACGGCGTCGTCGGTCGTCGTCAACCTCACGAACACCACACTCAATGCGAACGGCTCGTACGGCGTGTACGTGTACGGCTCGAGCAGCGTGAACACCACGATCCGCAACTCGATCATCACGTCGCAGTCGTACGGTGTGTACCGCTCGACGACCGCGGGCTCGCCAGTGGTGACGGTCACGTACTCGGACGTGTGGAACAACTCGAGCGCCAACTACTCGAGCGCGTCGGCCGGCACCGGCTGCATCTCCGCGAACCCGCTCTACGCGAACCCGCCACTGAATCTGCACCTCGCACCGGGCAGCGTGGCGATCGACGCTGCGAACAGTTCCGGCGCACCGGATCACGACCGTGACGGCGTGGCGCGTCCGCTCGATGGCGACGGAATCAACGGCACGGGCTACGACATGGGCGCGTACGAGTTCTACGTCGCCGCGATGTGCGGCAACGGCGTGCGCGAAGGCACCGAGGTCTGCGACGACGGCGGCCGCAATGGCATGTACGGCGCGTGCAACGCAGCCTGCACCGGCTTCGGCCCGCGCTGCGGCGACAGCACCGTGAACGGTCCCGAGACCTGCGACGACGGCGCGAACAACGGCACCTACGGCGCTTGCAACGCGACCTGCACCGGGCCCGGACCGCGTTGCGGCGACGGCTCGCTCAACGGCCCCGAAGCCTGTGACGACGGCGCGCAGAACGGCACCTACGGTCGCTGCAACGCAACGTGTACGGGGCTCGGACCGCGCTGCGGCGATTGCACCGTGAACGGCACCGAGACCTGCGACGACGGCGCACAGAACGGCATGTACGGGCGCTGCAACGCGACTTGCAACGGAACGGGACCGCGTTGCGGCGACGGCACCGTGAATGGTCCCGAGAGCTGCGACGACGGTGCACTCAACAATACCTACGGCCGCTGCAACGCAACTTGCACCGGGCAGGGCGCGCGCTGCGGCGACGGTTTCACCAACGGACCCGAGCAGTGCGACGACGGCAACGCGAGCAACACCGACGCCTGCCTCTCGACGTGCCTCAATGCGCGCTGCGGTGACGGATTCACCCACGTGGGCGTCGAGCAATGCGATGACGCGAATGCGAGCAACACCGACGCATGCCTCACGACGTGCATGACCGCGCGATGCGGCGACGGGGTGATTCAGTTCGGGATCGAGCAATGCGACGACGGCAACACGTCGAACGTCGATGCGTGCACCAACACGTGTACCGCTCCGCGCTGCGGCGACAGCTTCGTCCAGCCGCCCGAGGTATGCGATGACGGTACGAACAACGGCAGCGTCGGCTTCTGCAACGCCACTTGCTCGATGGGTCCCGGCCCGCGCTGCGGCAACGGCGTCCGTGAAGCGACCGAAGAATGCGACGACGGCAATGGCAGCAACACCGACGGTTGCCTCAACACTTGCACCACCGCGCGTTGCGGCGACGGGTTCGCGCAAGCGGGCGTCGAAGTGTGCGACGACGGCAACACCAGCAACACGGACAGTTGCCTCAACACCTGCCAGAACGCCGCGTGCGGCGACGGCTTCGTTCGCGCCGGAACCGAGCTGTGCGACGAGGGCGGGAGCAATGGCCAGTACGGTCACTGCAGCTCGCTCTGCAACGGGCCGGGACCGCGCTGCGGGGACGGCACCACCAATGGTCCCGAAGAGTGCGACGACGCGAATGCGAGCAACACCGACTCGTGTCTGAACACCTGCAACAACGCGCGATGCGGCGACGGCATCATCCAGGCCGGCGTCGAGATGTGCGACGACGGGAACACCGCGGACACCGACACGTGCACGACGACGTGCAACCCGGCGCGCTGCGGTGACGGCTTCGTCCAGGCAGGCGTCGAGACCTGCGACGACATGAACAACACCAGCGGCGACGGATGCTCGGCGACGTGCATCTCGGAAGCAGTCGACGCGGGCACCGACGGCGGCGATGCGAGCACCGATGCCAGCGCCGATGCCAGCACCGACGCAGCGGGCGATGCCGAGGTCGACGCGAGCAGCGCGGATGCGGATGTGGACGCGGCAACGGGCGACGGGTCGATCGATGACGGCGGCGATGCGAGCAGCGACGGCGCGATCATCGGCGACGCGCGCAGCGATGCCGGCCCCGACGGCGGCCACACGATGACCAATGGCGGCTGCGGCTGCCGAACGGTCGGCGGCGAATCGAGCGGAAGCAGCGGCACCGCGGCCATCGCGCTTCTCGGCGTAGCGGTCGCGATCGCAGCATCGCGTCGTCGGCGTCGCGCGGCATGATCGAAGACCGGCCGCGAATGCACCGACTCGTCTCACCGAAGAAGGCTTTCACCGCAGCGCTCGTCGCCGCGGTGAGCCTTGCATCGGTCGCGTTCGCGCCGCGACCCGTGCACGCCGATCCGCCCGTCTACTACGGCGGCCGCTGGCTCCTCACCCAGTACTGGATCGCCTCGGAACAAGCCGGCGAACACGACCGTCGCGCGGTCCCGATTCGCACCCGCGACGGCAACGTGCTCGCGCTCTCGTGCCCACGCTTCGTCGACGACCTCACCATGGAAGGCACCGGTCGCACCTGGGACGGACGGCTCTTGAACTGGGATCAGCGCGTGCACGGTCGCGCTTGTTTCGTCGAAGTGGATCGCAGCGCGTATCCGTATGGCATCGGCGTGGCCGGCTACGCGCTCGTCCCCTATCGATCGCTCGCGGTCGATCGTCGGTACATCCCGATCGGCCATACGGTCGAGATGCCGGAACTCGTCGGCCTGCCTCTCCCCGACGGCACCCATCACGATGGCTGTTTCGTCGCCGTCGATGGGGGTGGCGCGATCAACGGCCATCACATCGACCTGTTCCTCCCGAACGAGACCGCTTATCGCGACGCGGGACGGGCCGGATACCTGCCGCACCATCTGCGCCAGGTGGTCGTCGACTCACCGCGGTGCGCACACGCACGCCGCTACGCCATCGTCCCCTGACTGCTCGCCGCGGCCGGCACCTTCGCTCGCGACTCCGGGCCCTCTCTCCGTCTACGATCGCCTCATGCGATCTTCGCTTCGGCCTCTCTTCGCATTCGCAGTGCTCGCCAGCGCCCTCGCAGCCTGTGCGATCGCCGATGTCCCCGTCGACGCCTCGCGAACCGACGGCGGTGGCGGCGACGTTCGGTGCCCCACCGGGCAGATCGTCTGCAACCGGGCGTGCGTGAATGCCGCGAGCGACCCCGCCAATTGCGGGGCGTGCGGAATGGCGTGCGCGACCGGCGAGATGTGCGTCGAAGCGACGTGCCAGAGTTCCTCCACGTGCGCCGCGGGTGAAACGAATTGCGGCGGCGCCTGCGTGACGCTCACCGCCGACCCGATGCACTGCGGTTCGTGCACGACGGCCTGCGGCGTCGGCGAGACGTGCGCAGCAGGATCGTGTCGCGCTGCGATGACCTGCCCGGGCGCGCAGGTGGACTGCGGCGGCACGTGCATCGACCCGAGCACGAGCGCGGCGAACTGCGGTGGATGCGGCAGCGCGTGCGCTTCGGACGAGACCTGCATGGGCGGCGTCTGCACGCCCGCCACGTGCGCCGGCGGCCAGATGCGTTGCGGCAGCGCATGCGTCGACACGCAAACCGATCGCGCCAATTGCGGTGCGTGCGGCACGGCCTGCACCAGCGCCCAGGACTGCGTGAGCGGCACGTGTCGCGCGAGCTGCGCGGCGCCGCGAATGACCTGCACGGCGGGCGGCATGAGTTCGTGCGTCGACACGCAGACCGACGCGTCCAATTGCGGCAGCTGCGGCAACGTCTGCCCGGGCGGACGCACTTGCACCGGCGGAACGTGCGGTTGTGTGAGCGGGACCACCGCGTGCGGCGGAAGCTGCGTCGACACGAGCGTCGACAACAGCAACTGCGGCTCGTGCGGCAACGCCTGCGCGGCCGATCGCACGTGCATGGGCGGAACGTGTCAGTGCAACGCGCCGCTCACGCTCTGCGGCTCGACCTGCACGCTCACCGCGGTCGACGGCATGAACTGCGGCACGTGCGGCACCGTATGCCCGGCCGGGCGTACCTGCTCGAGCGGCATGTGCGCATCGTCGCCGTGCCCCGCGGGTCAATTGAACTGCAGCGGCGTGTGCGTGAATCCTTCGACCGACAACGCCAACTGCGGCGCATGCGGCACCTCCTGCGGCGCCGGCACTTCGTGCACCGCGGGCGCGTGCCGACCCGCCAACGACGATCGCGCCAACGCCGCGACGATCGCGTTCACCAGCGCCGAAGCAGTCATCATGGGGAGTACCGCGGGATCGACACACGACGGCCCGAGCGTCTCGTGCGGTTGCACCAGTCTCGGAAACGTCTGGTATCGGTTCACGCTCGCCGCGCGCGAAGCCGTGTACTTCGACACCGCCGGCGCCGCGCGCGACACCTCGCTCTTCATCACCGACTCGGCCGGCGCTGCATTGCAAGGCCGCGCAGCAGCGGGTTCGGCGGGCGACGGGTTCTGCAACGACGACTCGGGATGCGGCACCGTCGGCGGCTTCACCACGAACCTCGAATCACGCACGAGCGCGCTGCTCCAGGCCGGCACCTACTATCTCGCCGTCGGCGGATGCTCGCAGGGATCGTTCGTCCTGCATGCGCAGCACATTCCC
>CBIHQZ010000140.1:0-10160 GCA_966212315.1 uncultured Myxococcales bacterium | reverse complement strand
GTACGGTCCGGTCACGGACAACGCGCAGTCGGTCTACGAGCTGTCGGTGATCGAAACGATCCCGAACGTCATCGAAGAGATCAAGAAGGACTTCAAGATGAACGTCAGCTTCGAGAAGGCCAAGCACCTGCTCGAAGAGAACGACGGCGCGGGCAACACGTTCAAGGCGACGGCGAAGCCGGTGCTCATCGGCACCGCAGTCGTCGGCGCGACCACCATGATCTTCTCGATCATCGTGGTGCTCACGAACGGTCTCACCACCGACCTCGACAAGCTCTCGCTGCTCCACCCGCCCTTCCTGCTCGGTCTGATCATGGGCGGCGCGGTGATCTACTGGTTCACGGGCGCTTCGACGCAGGCCGTGAGCACCGGCGCATACCGCGCGGTGGAATTCATCAAGGCGAACATCAAGCTCGATGGCACCGCCGAGAAGGCCAGCATCGAGGACAGCAAGAAGGTCGTCGAGATCTGCACGCTCTACGCACAGAAGGGCATGCTCAACATCTTCATGGTGGTGTTCTTCTCGACGCTCTCATTCGCGTTCCTCGAGCCGTTCTTCTTCATCGGCTACCTCATGTCGATCGCGCTCTTCGGTCTCTACCAGGCGCTCTTCATGGCGAACGCCGGTGGCGCTTGGGACAACGCGAAGAAGGTCGTGGAAGTCGAACTCAAGGAGAAGGGCACGCCCCTTCACGCAGCGTGCGTCGTCGGTGACACCGTCGGCGATCCATTCAAGGACACCAGCTCGGTGGCGCTCAACCCGGTGATCAAGTTCACCACGCTGTTCGGTCTTCTCGCGGTCGAACTCGCGCTCGGTCTCAACGCCGACCCGACGCTCAAGATGATAAAGATGGTCTGCTCGGCCATCTTCTTCGTCATCTCGGCGGTCTTCGTGTGGCGTTCGTTCTACGGCATGCGCATCACCCGCGAGGGTGGCGTGCACGTCGGCAAGGCGCCCGCCGAGAACTCGACCGACGCCGCGGCGTAGTCTTCCTCCCCTCCTCGAACCCGGTGCTTCTCGCGCCGGGTTTCCTCTCGATCGCTCCCCTTCCAGTCATCGATCGCCTCCCGCGGATCGCGTCGTCACGCGCGCACCTCGTCTGTTGGTTGCCGAAGTGAACGTGGAGAGCATGAAGTGCTTGTCCTCGTGTCGACCGCGCGTTAACGAGGCGCCCATGATGCTTCGCGCGCTTCCTTTGGGAATCCTGCTCACGCTCGGCACGATCACTCGCGTCGCTTCGGCGCAAGCGATGGAGCCCGTGACGGTCACGTCGCAACCGACGACGGTCGATCCGACCGCCAACCTTCTCGCCCTCCGTGACGGGTCTGCCATTCGAGCGCGCATCGCCGATCTGCGTCCCGGGCAGTACGTGATCGTGACGCTCCCGGAGGGCAACCGCACCATCGCGTGGACCGACATCGTGCACGCGGAAGGGCCGTCGTTTCCCGGCGGGTACAACGCAGGGGTTGTCTACGGCGCCGCGCTGACCGTCACGCAGACGGGCGCGACGACCGACTACCTTCACCCCGAGCCCGGACGCGTCCCGCTCGTCGTCGAGTCGGCGGGTCCGCCGATGCAGATCGGTGAGTCGTTCACTTCCGGCGTCGGCAACGCGTGGGGAAGTCCGATGTCGCGACCGGTGGGTCGTCTGTTGTGCACGACGCCGTGCACGCTGTACGTCTGGCCCTCGACGTTCACACTCCAGTCCACGGCGCCGGGATTTCGCACCAACGTCGTAGCGATTCCCGTACCGCAAAGCGGACTGCGGGTGCGGCTGCGCGCTTCTTCGCGTGGCGCGTTCTATGGTGGCGCAGGCGCGGCGGTGGGCGGCGGCTTCGTACTGCTCACTGGCGCGTCGTTCATGATCTACGCGGCTGCCCTCGATGGCGCGCGAAGCTCTTACTTTTCTACGCCGTCTCCGACCGGTTTCTACGTCGCCGGAGGGGTAACCCTGGGAATCGGAGTCGTTGGAATCGTCATCGGCGCAATCGTGATGTCTGCCAATCGAAGCGGACTCGATTCGTCGACGCCGTTGCCTACGTCGACATCGCCGCAGCTCTCGTTCGGCGCATCGCCCGACGGCGTGTCGGCGTCGGTCACCGCGCATTTCTGAGCGCGAATCGAATCGTCGACAGCTCGGTGGCCGCGCGCTCGAGAATCGAGGGCGACGGTTGTTCTCGCGCCCGACACGAGATAACCAGTCCGTCCATGCGACGCGTTCTACCGTTCGGTGTTCTTCTCGCCATCGGCAGCGTTTCGTCCGTGGCCTCGGCGCAGACGATGGCAGCCGTGCCCATCACATCGCCGCCCTCGACCGCTGAAAACGCCATCACCCTCCGCGACGGCGCGATCCTCCGCGGACGCATCGTCGATCTGCGACCCGGGCAGTACGTCATCGTCGTGACCGCCGGCGGCAATCGCACGGTCGCATGGTCCGACATCGCCCGCGCCGACGGACCGTCGTTTCCCGGCGGGTATCTCGCCGAACCAGACCCGGACGCCGCCCCTGTCGCGCCTGCGGATTACCGTCATCCCGGTGCGGGTCGCGTGCCGCTCGCGATCGAGTCCGCGGGGGTGCCGCTCGAGATCAGCGAGTCGTTCGCTGCCGAGAACGAAGGCGATGGATTCACCTCACAGACGATCGGCGGAACGTTGTGCACGACGCCGTGCACGCTCTACGTGGCTCCGACGGCCTTCGCCTTGCGCTCGCGTGCGCGAGGCATTCGCGCCAATCGCGTGACGGTGACGGTGCCGGCGGAGGGACTGCGGTTGCGACTGCGCGCGAGTTCGTCGACCCGTTTCTACGGCGGCATCGGCGCCATTGCCGGCGGCTCGGCCTTCGCCGCGGTCGGACTCGCGCTCACGACGTATGCCGCGTTCGTGCCTTCGGTCTCGAGGATCCCGGGTACGCCCTATCGAGGTCCCGTGGCAGCACCGTTCTACGCGGCCGGTGGCATCTTCCTCGGGCTCGGTGTCGCTGCGCTCGTGACGGGCATCGTGCTCGCGGTGGGCGCACCGAGCGGCATCGCATCGTCATCGCCCTTCGCGAATCCGCGCGGTCCCCAGTTGTCGTTCGGCGCTTCGCCCGATGCTGTGAGCGCTGCAATGACGCTGCACTTCTGAACGGCTGCGGGGCTACTCGGTCGAGCCTCGATTCAACGGTACGCTCTGCGGATGCGTGCGATCTCGTCTCGCGTCGTCATCGTACTCGCGGCAGCGCTCTACTCGTGTGTGGGCCACATCCGAGATACGCCCTACAACGACGATGCTTCGCAGCTCGATGCGTCGGCCGATCGAGTTGCGCTCGACGCACCACCCACCGATGGCGGCGGATGCAGCGCCGGGCTCGTCGCGTGCGGCGGCCGGTGTGTCGACATCACGCGGGACAGCGCGAACTGCGGTGCGTGCGGAATGCAGTGTGCGATTGGAACGTCATGCGCGAGCGGCACGTGTCGTTCGAGCTGCGCGACCGGTCAGACAGCATGTGGTTCGCCCGCGACGTGCGTGACTTTGGCGAGCGATCCGATGAACTGCGGTGCGTGCGGGCAAGCGTGCGCGACGGGCCAGGTTTGCAGCGCCGGCGCGTGCGTCGCGACTTGCGCACAGACGATGTGCGGCAGCGCGTGTGTCGATCTTCGGAGCGACCCCAGTCACTGCGGCGCGTGCGCGACGATGTGCGGCTCGGGCGAGAACTGCGCGGCCGGTGCGTGCACGTGTGCGCGTGGCACGATGCGTTGCGCAGGCACGTGCGTCGATGTCGCGACGGACAACGCGAATTGCGGTGCATGCGGGCGAGCGTGCGGTGCCGGGCAGAACTGCGTGGCGGGCGCGTGTGCGTGCAGCGGCGGTCAGACGCTCTGTGGCAGCGCGTGCGTGAATACCTCGAACGACGCTGCGAACTGCGGCGCGTGCGGGCGCGCGTGTGCCGCCGGGCAGACGTGCAGCGCGGGAACGTGCTCGACGACGTGCGCGCAGACGATGTGCGGCAGCGCGTGCGTGAACACGCAGACCGATGCGATGCATTGCGGATCGTGCACCGGCGTCTGCACCACGGGTCAGTCGTGTGTCGGCGGCGCCTGCACGGTGACGTGTCCGTCCGGGCAGACGAACTGCAGCGGCACGTGCGCGAACACGCAGACCGATGCGATGCACTGCGGTGCGTGCACGACCGTGTGCCCGGCGGGACAGACCTGTAGCGCGGGCGCGTGCCGCCCCGTGACTGCATGCGCGGGCGCGCCTTCGGGTGCGACCGCGAACCAGATCGCAGCGCTCGACCGCGAGAACACCGTCCGAACCGCGATGGGGCTCGGTTGCGCGACGATGCTCTCCACCATCAATCTCGGCGCCACGCGGCACTGCGACTATTACGCGGCGAATCGGGCGATCTCGATGTGCGTTGCGAATTCGCACTCCGAGGTCGCGAGCTGCTCGATGTTCGTCGCGGCGAACTTCTGGGACCGCATGTCGATGGCTGGGTACACGGGCTCGGCGGCGTTCGAAGACATGGCGTTTTCGAACAATGGCGCGAGCGCGGTGCAGCAGTGGATCGACTCGGTCTGGCATCGAACACCGGTGTTGAGTCCGTGGGTGCGCGACATCGGATACGGCAGCGCGACCGGTTGCGACACGATGGACTTCGGCAACGGCGCGGCCGCGTCGAACACGATCACCGCAACGTACCCGTACGCGAATCAGACCGGCGTTCCGACGTCGTTCGACGGTCGTTACGAAGGCCCGATGCCGCCGGCGCCGCCCGGTGGATGGCCGAGTGGATATCCGATTCACGTGTACGCGAAGACCGCGACCATCACCGCGCATGTGCTCACGCTCACCGGGTCGAGCACGCCGATCCCTCACATCTGGATCGGATCCGCTGACGCGGCCGCGATGGGGCTGCTGCCCAACGCGAACGTGATGTACGCGAACGCGCCGCTCACTGCGGCGACTCGGTATCACGTGCACATCGCAGGGACGTACACGGGCGGGCCGCTCGCGCTCGATTGGGACTTCACCACGCGCTAGCGAGACTGCGCGCCGGCACGACGATCAGCGCATCATCGGAAGCGGCCAGCGGATGATCGAATCGTGGGTCATCCAGTTCACCGCCGGGAAGACCGACAGGTGATAGAGGTACCCGTCGGGCGCGATGGCGATGCGCCCGATCCGTGGCGGCATGTGGACCATGTGCATCCCGCTGCCGTCGGCCTCCAGCTCGAGAATCTGCGGAGTGGTCCCGCGAACCTCTGCGTACACGCGGCCGGTGAACTGATCGCGCGCGAGACTCGTCGGGCCGTTGGGGAGCATCGCCCACATGCGCGCGAGGTGCGTGCGCACGTTGAATTGATAGACCGCACCGTTCTCGAGCCCGACCAGGATCCATTGCGCGTCGAACAACGTCGATGCGACGACTCGCGCCGCAAACGTCATGAGACTGGTCGACATCCCAGTGGTCAGATCGATGCGCGAGAAGTCACCGTTCGCGCGGATGTTGCCGACGTAAAGCGCGTGATCGGCACCCCAGGTGAGCCCGTACGGTCCGGTATCGATCGTGGTGTTGCCGAACGGACCGGCGCCGGATGTGGCTTGCGCGGCAAGTACATTCGGAAGCGGACGTGTGGTGCTGGTGCGATCGAGACGAACGACGCCGAGCCGTCCGTCCATGCCGCTCTCGACGCAGCCGCAGGTCGCACAACAGATGTAGGTCGCAGCGACTTCGCCGAGCGACGTGCCGAATTCACCGCCCGGCAATCGGAGCACCGCGACTTCGCCCATGTTCAGATTCGTCGTGCTCGCGAACGACGTGATCACTCCGTCGGACGTGATCTGACGGAGGAAGTCCGGGCCCGAGATCATCGTGACCACGTACGCCGCGCATTGATCATCGAAGCCGAGTGCGAACGCGCCTTCGCCGTTGTGATTGTTCCCGAGCGACCCGACGAACTCCGAGCGATTGAGATCCTCGAGAGTCGCGGGTGAGCACGGCGGATCGGGTCGCGTGCAACTGCACGTCGTGGCCCAGCAGTGACCGGCCGCGTCGCAGTCGATGCCCGAGCAACCCTCCGTCGCCAGGCACGATCCTTCGCCATCGCATTGCAGCCCGGGCCCGCACGCGCGGGTGGGATTCGCACTCGACGCGCACGGTTCGAATGTCGGTGTGCCCGCGAGGCAGGCCGATGCGGCGTCGTGACACTGGCCATCGGCGAAGTCGCAGACGGTGCCCGTCGCGCACGCGTGCGCATCGCTGGGACGGCAATCCGCAACACAGCCCGCGCTTCGACAGCTCATCCCGGCGCCCGTGCATGTCGCGGCAGAGCACGCGGGAGGCGCGTCGGCGACGGTGCGGTCGGCCGCGATGTCGAACGCGTCGCCGCCGGTTGCATCATTGCGTGCGTCGGTGGTCGCATCGATCGGGGCAGGGTCGGCGCTGCATGCAGCGAGAAGAAAGACGAACGGAACGGCGCGGAGTGATTGCATCGGTGGTACTCGCGAAGGTGACGAGTCGAAGTCAGAAGTCGCCGAAGAGATCCTGCACGCGCGCGTCGAGTGCGGCCGCGATCTTGTAGAGCGACGAGATCGACGCCGAGCTTTCGGCGCGTTCGATCTGCGAGAGAAGCGAGACGCTGAGATTCGTGCGCTTCGCCATCTGCTTGAGGGTGAGTGATCGATCCTTGCGCAAGTTGCGGATCGTCTCGCCGATCACGCGATGCAGCTGCTCCTCGGGCGTGCGCGAGAGTCCCTTCTTCTTGAGCACGCGGCCCACCACGTCGCGCAGTTCGTCGACGGTGAACGGCTTGCGCAGATAGTCGAGTGCGTCGAGTTTCATCGACTGCACCGCAGTGTCGAGCGACGGGTAGCCGGTGATGATCACCACGGCCATGTCGCGGTCGATCTTGCGCAGACGCTTGAGCGTCTCGATGCCGTCCTGACGCGGCATCATGAGATCGAGCAGCACGAGATGAAACTTGCCGGCGCGCACCTCGGCGTCGGCAAGGGTCGGATCGTTGAGCGTCTTCACCTCGTATCCATCGCGGCGCAGCACGGTTTCGAGCAGGTCGCAGATGCCAGCATCGTCGTCGATCGCAAGGATTCGGATGGGCTGAACAGGGCTACTCATGCGAACCCGATGGTACCCGACTCGGCGCATCGTCGGGGAAGCCTCGACGCGTGCCCCGGCCGATCGGCAGAATGCGCGGATGCAGCGCCTCATTGCCGCGATCGTGGGAACGGTCTTCTTCGTCGTGCTCCTCGTTCGAGCCGACGCCCAGAGCGACCGGCGCGGCGTGTGGTTCGCGAAGCCGCTCGCATCGTTCGGCTTCGTGCTCACCGCGGTCGCGGCGGGCGCGCTCGATACGCCGTACGGACACGCGGTGCTCGCTGCGTTGATCCTGTCGATGGCGGGCGACGTGCTGCTCATTCCACGCACCGAGATCACGTTCCTCGCCGGACTCGCGAGCTTCTTGTTCGGTCACGTCGCGTTCTGCACCGCGTTCGTGCGCCATGGGATCGAACCGCGCGCATCTGCGTATGCGGCGCTGCCACTGCTCGGCGCAGCGGGATTCGTGGGGCGATGGCTACTCCCGAAGGTCGACGCGAAGATGCGCGCGCCGGTGCTCGCGTACATGGGGGTGATCACCGCGATGGTCGCGCTCGCGGTGGGCGCGGTCGTGCGCGGTGGAACGCCGTGGATCGCGGTGGGTGCGGTGGCGTTCTATGCGTCGGATCTCTCGGTCGCGCGCGATCAATTCGTCGCGCCCGGGTTCGTCAATCGCGTGTGGGGACTGCCGCTGTACTACGCCGCACAGCTGGTGCTCGCGTGTACGGCTGCCGCGCCGTGATGCGCTCAGCGGCCGCGTTGCGAGCAGTCGGTCGGCAATGCGGCGATCGCGGGACCATGCGAGGTCTCGCCCGCGAACACGACCCACGCATACTCGCCGCATGCGATCGCGTCGAGTCGGTCGGGTGTGGGCGCACCGGGCGGAAGCCATCCGATTTGCGGCGGCTGCGCGGTGCCGTCGGGATTCACGAGGCTTCGGGTCCAGTTTCGCGAATCGCCTTGCAGCAATAGATCGAAGCCGCCGATGCGGGGGACGAGCGCGAGGGGCCGTGCGCCGTCGGCCAACGCGGGCAGGAGTTGGAGCGTGTCGTGTTCGAGCGTCACGATGTGCGCCGCGACGTGCGGGGTGCAGGTGTCACATGCGTCGGCCGTGTCGACCGCGTCGGAGGTCGCGATCGCGAACCGTGGGTCGGCAAATGTTCCGTTGCCGAGATCCGATGCGACGCCGACGCGCGCGGACATCGCGAGTGGGGATGCATTCGACGCACGACCGCGTTCGCGCATCACGCCGGCAACGAGTGCGCGCGCGCGAGGCGAGGGTTCGAGCGCGTCGAGTTGCGCGAGATCGAGTTCGACTGCGTGAAGCATTCCGTGCGTGGCGTCGGGTCCCTGATCGCGCAGGAGCAGCACGGGGCGATCGCTTCGCGGCCACACAGCGAGCGGCGTGGTGCGATCGGCCGTGAACACGTCGGCGCGAATGTCGTCGTCGGACACGGCGTCGCGAGGCACGCGGATCACGAACATCTTCCGCGCAGCGGACGGTCCGCCATCGGCGGCGAGATACGCGAAGCGACGCGTCGCACCGAGCGCGAGCAGTGTGGTCGTCTCGTTCAAACCGTCGACGCTCGCGGCACGCACGTGAACCGGCAATCCGAAGAGGGCGATGCCGACGCTGTCGCGATCGGTCGCGAGCCACGAGACGAAGGCGGTGCCGTCGTCGGTGGGTGCGGCGCGTGAGAGCAGTCGCACGGCGTTGGTGATGATGTTGTCGTCGTGCCACGAGTCCCACGGCATGCCGGGCGTGCTTCCGCGCGTCACGAGCCACAGCGAACTGCCGCGATGGACCATCACGCGAATCGCGCCTTCGCCGCAGAACGCAGCGAGCGACTGCAATGCACCCCGACCGGGGAGATCGAGCATCGCGACCGGAGCCGTGGGCTCGCCGCGGCACTCGACTGCATTGCCGAGGGTAGGCCGGTCTTCCACTCGCCGATCGTCGCGTTCGGACGACGGCGGGCTCGCGGGACCCGAGCGCATGCCGGATCGAACCAGGAAGCCGACGAGACCGAGCACGATCAACACGACGAAGCCGCCGATGCGAATCAGCACGCGCCAGTCGGACGGAGTCATCTCGCTCAGCAGCCCGGGCTCGTCACCGCGCGCGCCCTTGGTGGGCAATTCGATCGGCGCTTCGCGATACGCTTCGCGCGGGAACAACGGTCCGCGCGTTTCGTTCTGTCGATACGGTCCACCCACGCGTTTCGCGAAGGCGCGCAGCGAGACCGCCCACGCGTCGAGGCGCGCATCGGCGGCGAGACGCGGGAACGCAGCGAGCGTCGTTTCGTCGTCGATAGCGGCGCGCGCCAGGTCGAGCACTGCTGCGTCGAGTCGCTCAGCATCGACGCGCGGATCGATGGATGGAGTCGAAACGCGACGCGAGAGGGAGAATCCCGCGAGTACGAGATGTGGCGATTCGTCGCGCGCGAGGAGCATCCAAGGCTCGATGCCGCCGTGTACGACGCGCGCGGCGTGCAGTGACGCCAGATCGTCCGCGAGTGCCGAGACGTCATCGGCAAGGAGGGCCGCGCGCGCGCCGGGATGCGTGGTTGCGTTCATGCGCGCGTAGAACTGCTTCGCGGCGCCGCGATCTTTCGAAGCCAGCAATTCGAGCGAGACGCCTTCGTACGTGAGCACTTCGCGCGCGACCTCGAGTGTCGTTCCCGCGAGTCGCGCTGCATGCGCGGCCGGATCCTTGCGAGTTCCGTTGCGCGAGTCGGGCGGGACGACCATCACCGCGCGAACGACGCCGGTCTCGTCGCGCACGAGTCCGAGCGAGCCTGCGTCGGATGACTCGGGCGCGCGCTCGAGGATCCAGCGTGCATCGAGCGACGAGCCCGGTTCGATCATTGCGCGAGACTACCGCAACGCGACCGGGTCCTCATCCGCTGCGAGCGTGGTTGATCGCGCTGCGGCGCGCTCGCTTCTGACCGCCGCTACTGGCGTTCCTTCACCATCGTCTCGAGTCGGTCGAGGGCGCGCTGAAGCACGTCCTCGCCCGGTCCGAAGGAGAAGCGCACGTAGTCTTTGAATCGCGACGCGCGACCC
>CBIHQZ010000139.1:0-10216 GCA_966212315.1 uncultured Myxococcales bacterium | reverse complement strand
CGTCGATTCGGGCGTGATGAGCACGAACGGCAATGCGGGCTGCTCGACGGCGTGGACACCCGATCAACCGTGCGTGCGCGACTGCAACACGGGCAACGAACTCGGCGTGGGGCGTCACTGCACTGCCGGTGGACTTCAGTGCAACGGCAATCACGGCGCGATCATCTGCACCGCGGACATCGATCCGAGCGCACCCGGGTTCTGCACGAAGCCGTGTTCGACGAACGCGACGTGTGGTTCGGGCGCGGTCTGCACGGGCGACTCGCGCGGAATGGGGTGCACGCCGGCCGAGTGCGTGGCGCCCGACGACGCAGGGACCGACGCGGCGACCTCGACCGATGCGGCCCCGATGGATGCGGCGAGTTCGATGGACGCGACGGTCGGTGATTGAGCGCGTGGCGGCGGTGAAAAGTGGCTCGCGCGATGACTGACTGTTAGATCGATGCCCATGCGATCGCGCGACTCGCGACCAGCACGAGTGACGATGGCGCGCAGCGTGGTGCTGGCGCTCGCGATGTGCGGCGCCGGTGGATGCATCCAGTCGGCGATGCGCGATGCGTGGGACGGTATGTCGATCGGAGGCCCGTCGAACGGCGTGGTGGTGCGGCCGGTGCGCCTGGCGGATCGCGGTGACGGCTACGACGCGCTTCGCAGTGAGGATGCGGGCGGACAGCACTTCGGTACCGCGCGCCTGGTGCGTGCGATCGAACACGCGGCGAGCGCTGTCGCGTTGCAATCGCGCGGAGCCCCATTGCGCGTCGGTGACCTTTCGGGACCTACGGGAGGCGCGATTCCGCATCATCGTTCGCATCGCAGCGGCCGTGATGCCGACCTGCTGTTCTTCACGCTCGACGAAGCGGGCCATTCGATCGCTGCGCCGGGTTTCGTTCGCTACGACGCCAATGGACACTCGATCGACCCGCAGTACGCGACGCGCTTCGATGTTCATCGCAACTGGTTGCTCGTTGCGTCTCTGCTTGCGGATGCCGAGTCCGGGATCGTGTGGATCTTCTGCGCCGATCGATTGAAGACGCTGCTGATCGATCATGCGCGCACGCTCGGCGTGAACGACGAAACGCTCGCGCGCGCCGGTGAGGTGTTGCATCAACCGGGCGACGCCGCGCCGCACGATGATCACTTTCACATCCGCGTCGCGTGCACGCCTGATGAACGTGCGCATGGATGTCGTGATGGTGGTGCGCTCGGATGGTGGCTCGAGCACCGCTACGGAAAGGGCGATGCGGCGCCGCTCGACGACGACGCCGTCCTCGCATTGCTCGAAGACCTCCCGCCCGCTGCAATCGTTCCCGCGCGTGCTCGACGCATCCACTCGGGCGTGGCCTCTCGCATGGGAACTGCGACGTCGGAAACCACTGCCCACCATGATCGAGCCGATGCGCGCTGACACGATCGCGATGCTTGCAGCGATGGCCGTTGCGATGAGCGCGTGCGGCGGTCCACAGCGTCGCCCGCGCACGCCCGGTTGCGTGGGGCAGTCGGGGATGGTCGACATGCTCGATCTCGTCGCGAATCGCACGGTCGACGTGCCGCCGCCGTGTCCGGACTACGGCGTCGCATACATCGCGGGCCCGCTGCACTTCACCGCCATGAGCGATGGACTCCGGATCCAATTCGAAGTGAGCGATCCCTCGTTCGTCCCGGGCACGCTTCGGGTCGAGCGCGGTCAACGCGACGTCGTGGTGGTGTTTCCGAACGGCGAATCGCCGGGACGTCCAACGGTGGAACTCGCGGCCGAAGCGACGCCGCGCGGATATCGCGTCGATGACGTGGTGCCTTGGGAAACGTGGCATCTGCGCGGACCGAACGGCTCGTTTCGATTTCTCGTCGTGGCGCTCGACCGCGAGGCAACGGGAGCCGAGAGTGAAACGCGCGTGGCATTCCAACTCCGGATTCGAGAGGCACCGTGAAGCATCGATGGCCACGATTCGCGGCCGGCCTCGTTTCGATGGCGACGTTGTTCGCGCCTCGCGTCGCTGCGGCGAACGGACGTTTTCCCGCCGCGCAATATGTGCTGGTCGGACCAGGCGCAGCCTCCGACGTCATGGTGCTCCGCGCCACCTTCGGTCTCGTGGTGAGCCGCGACGGCGGCGCGACGTTTCACTGGCTGTGCGAAGAAGCGCTGCAGTACCGCGGCGTGTGGGATGCGCCGCTTGCGCTGAGCGCAGAGGGCGCCGTGCACGTGGGGCTCACCGACGGTGTCATACGGACTCCGGACGGATGCACGTACGAGCGCAACGCGCCGCTCGAAGGGACGCTCGTCGCCGACCTTGCCAACGACCCGGCGGGCGAGACGATTCTCGGGATCGAGTCGGCGGTGGGAATCGCGAATCACGTACTCGTCTCGCACGATCGCGGCGCTTCGTATGTTCTCGCCGGCGGCGGTCTGATCGACACACTTCCGACGACGGTCGAAGCGGCTGCGTCGCAATCGATGCGCGTGTACATCACCACCAGCGATGTCACCGATCGCGCGCCTCACGTGTACCGCTCGGACGACGAAGGCGCGACGCTCGTGCGCAGCGACGCCGACCTTCACGGTGCGACCGATGTGTTCGTGTCGGGCATCGACCCGACCAACGCCGACCGCGTGTTCGTGCGCGGTGCGACGGAGACGGGAACCTTGCTGCTCCGCTCGACCGACGGCGCGCAGACGTTCGATCAGCGTGCGCAAACGACGGGCCCGATGCTGGGATTCGCGATCTCCGACGACGGTCGTCGCGTCTGGTACGGAGGTCCGAGTGATGGCCTGTATCGCTCGGACGACGGCGGTGACACGTTCACGCACGTCGCCGACACGCGCGTCACGTGCCTTCGCTATCACGCCGGCACGCTCTATCTCTGCGCTGACTGGACGCGCGAGCCGTTCGCGCTCGCGCGTTGGCGCGACGGCGCGGCGGCGATCGAACCACTTCTCGCGTTTGCCGAAATCCAGGGCGCGGTGTCGTGTCCTGCCGGCACTGTCGAACACGACGAATGCGGTTCGCGCTGGCCGTCTCAACTCGCGATGTTCGCGACACGGCCCGATGCCGCGGTCATCGATGCCGCCGCGGACGCGACCTCGATGAGCGACGCGGGGCCGGTCGATACGGGGACTCTCGACGCACAGGACGCCGATGCGGGCACCGGTCCGCGACCGGCCGCGTGCGCGTGTCGCGCGGGCCACGTTCAGCGCGATTCGACGACGTGGGCAATGCTCGCTGCCTCGGCGCTTCTCGCGTCAGTGTTCCGCCGCGTGCGGCGTCGGCGGGGCGCTGCTCGCGTTCGCTGAATCCGCCGCCGTCCAGAAGCCCGCGCTCAGCACCCGCGCGTGCGAACCGAGAATGATGCGACCGCGGGCCGCCGCGATGTGTTCGTCGAACACCACGTAGTCGGGGACGAGGTCGGGGAGGAATCGAGACCGCCACACGCCGAGCGCCGAAGTGCCGGTCACCACGAGCACGGCGCGATCGGTGGCATCGGGATTCGCCGCGACGAAGACCGCGCCGACCTGCGCGCCCCGGTACGTGCGCGCGCCGTGACGAAGCGTGTCGCCTTCGATACGCATCGGCAGCTGCGATTGGATGCGCGCGAGATACGAGTTCGATCGCGGTGTGCCGACGATGACCAGCGTGTGCGAACGAACCAGTTCTGGGGAGAGGTCGCTGTCCGCGACGACGGGCACGTGTGCGTGCACGCCCGCTTTGACGCGAGCCCACGCGCGCGCGACGCGGACGTTCATCGCGGTCTCGTTCGTGTCCTGTGTTCCGTACACGACGGCAACCGGACCATCGAAGACGTCGCGGATCGGCCCGAGCGGAGGGTCGGTGTGGCGAGTCGCCGTGTGCCAGTGCGAATCAGCGCCGCGCTCGCACGACAGTGATTCGCCCGCTCGGAACGCGAGCGTGTCGCCGTCGATGCGCGCCGTGATCTCGCCGCCGGTCGCGGAAAACAGTGCAGCCGGAGGCGCGAACGTCAACGCGCGTGCGCCGTGCGTCGTTACGCGCAATTCGCTTCCACTCACGGTCGCGTCCACATCGGCCCACGCATCGCGCGATGCGAGTCCATCGACCGCGACCCAGTCACTGCGACCCCATCGTGTGGACACCGTTCGGAAGCGCACGTGTCGCGGAGCCTCGTCGCGGCGGAAGCGCAGAAATCGCGGCACGATCCGCCCGTCCGCATACGTCGTGCTCCACACGTTGTGCCCGAGTTCGGGCCACTCCGACGAGACGTCGTAGTGCAACTCGGTGTAGCGATCGACCAGCACGCGCGAGTTCGCCACCGGTCGATCGAGTGTGCCGTGCACGACGTAGAGCGGCAGATGCAGCCCGTTCTCGGCCCACAGCGCATTCGAACGCGCCTCCATCAAGAACGTCTCCCACGGCTGCCGTTCGCCGTCGGTGTCGTGACGCACGAAGTAGCTGTGATAGCCGCACAGCGGCGCCGCCGCGGCGAACACGTCGGGACGATGCAACGGGATCGACGCCGCACCGATGCCGCCCATCGAGAGCCCCGTCATGTACGTGCGTGTCGAGTCGATGCGGTACGCGCGTCGCACTTCGTCGAGCACGGTCATCACGTCGGTCTCGCCGAGCGCGCGATATCCCGCGTCGCCGAAGCCGTAGGGCGCAACGATGATCGCCTGTGCATCGGGCAGCGGTGGGAGGTGACGGTCGGCGTGTTCGCGCGACTCGTGCTCGTCGTAGAGACCGAACAGCACGGGGAGCATGCGGTGCGCGGTGCCGCCGAGGCCATGGAGCGCCACGATGACGGGGAACGCACGGTCGCCGCGATACGAAGGCGGAACGTAGACCGAGTAGCCTTGCAACGAGCCGTCGACGTCCGAGCGGTAACCGCGCCGCAGTGCGCCGCGTCGCGCGGGATACGGATCGCGGCTCGTTTCCAGCGCGCGAACGATGTCTTCGAGCGAGTTCGCCTCGTCGAGCAGGTGCGATGCGTCCTCGTCACGGTCGCGCACGAGGCGCGCGAGGCGCTCGGCGAGGTATTCGGCGGAGGTGAGCGAGGGGAGGGGGAGCCATGTGGGCGGTGCGGCTTCGTCGAAGCGTGCGAGTACCGCGGCCGCGTGGCGCAACGCGCGGCGAACCGCGTCGGCCACGTGCACATCGAGCGCGCGACCTTCGGCGCCGGCGATATCGAGGCGCGCAGTGGGATGCGCGTCGTCGCGATCGGCCTGGAGCCCCGTGATCTCGACGTACGCACCATCGAGCGCGATGTCGTGCGATGCGAGCGAACGGCCGTCTGCCGGATCGACGATGGCGACGTGTCGTGAGGTTTCGCCGTCGCGATGCGCGGTGCCGCCCGGATACTCGATGCTTGCGCCGATCTCGAACCCGTTCGCAGTTACCCGCACTGGACGTTCGATCGACACGGCATCGCGTGCGAGCTGATCGCACCCCGCGTCGTCCACGCCCGGCAGTGCGAAGACCACATCGCGCGCCGGACGAAAATCTTCGCCCACGAATCGCGCTTCGAATCGCAACGCGCCGCCATTCACGTGCTGGGCGATCGCGAGCGTATGGGTGCCTGCGGTGAGATCGAGCGGGACGAGTTCATCGTCATCGAGCGCGTCGTGCACGCCTGTGCGCCGCGTGATCTCGTGACCATCGAGGAACACTGCAAAGCCATCGTCGGCACCGGCGAACATCATCAGGTGTCGCGCCGCGCTCACGCGAAGCTCGATCGCGAGCCACCCTTCGCGGGCGCCGCGCGCGAGACCGTTGGTGTCGATGCGCAGCCGATCATCCGCCGAGGCGAGGGCGTGCCATCCTCGCGTCGCGCGCACCGAACCTTCGACCCGCAACGGCTGCAACGCGGTTGCGCGGGATTCATCGATCCACGATGCGAGCAGGGAGTCCACCGTCGCACCGCGCGGTGGCACCGGGCGAGCGACCGGACCGGCAACGAGCCACGTTGCCACGGCCCCCTCCGGCCCCGGCGTCACGCGACATTCCGCACCGGCGCGGGTGCCGAGCGCGGAACACGCCACCGCGATCGCCCACGCGATCACGAGCGGCCGTCGTCGTCCGCCCGTCGTCACCACCTGCGCCATGACGTCCCGCATCGCATCGCCACGCAGACAACGCAACTCGAACCACGCGTCGCAACGCTTGTTTCCCCGCGTCAGCTAGCCCATCATCCACCCGCTGCGGGACCCCTTCTGGAGGCGCGATCGTGACGCGATTCGGCTGGCTTGCTTTGCTGTTGGTGTCTGTTCTGGTCGGATGCGGACGCACCGATGCGAACGACTATCTCTTCTTCGACTCCGGTCGCAACGATGTCGCCCTCGACGGACTCGACGCCCCCGACGTGAACGTCTGCCCGATGGGGCAGGTTCGTTGCGGCGACCGCTGCGTCGATCGGCAGAGCGATCCCGCGAACTGCGGCGCGTGCGGACGTGCATGCACCGGCGGCACCGTTTGCTCGAACGGCACCTGCACGGCGACCTGCGCGCCGGGTCAGACGAACTGTAGCGGCGCCTGCGTCGACACCTCGTCGAACCATGAAAACTGCGGCGGCTGCGGCGCGCGTTGCAGCGCTTCGCAGACGTGCACCGGCGGCATGTGTCGCGATGTCTGCCTGATGGGCCAGACGCTCTGCGGCACGGTGTGCGTCGAAACGCAGACGGACAACAACAACTGCGGCGGTTGCGGAATCGCCTGCGGGCCGGGCACCGCGTGCACCGGTGGATCGTGCGTGATGACAGGCTGCCCGACGGGTCAGCTTCGTTGCTCCGGCGTCTGCCGCGACATTCTCAGCGATCCAGGCAACTGCGGCGCATGCGGCGTCGTATGCGGACCGGGCACCACCTGCGAAATGGGCGCGTGCCGTCTGGCACCGTGTCCGATGGGACAGAGCCGCTGCGGTGATCGCTGTGTCGACACGTTCAGCGATCCGACGAACTGCGGTCGCTGCGGCAACGCCTGCGTCGGCGGGCAAGTGTGCGCGGCCGGGACGTGCGTCACGAACTGCCCCCCGAACCAGCGCAATTGCAACGGCGCCTGCGTCGACATCGCGAGCGACAACAACAACTGCGGCGGCTGCGGCATCGCGTGCCCGCCGACGTCGACCTGCTCGTCGGGCGCGTGCAGCACCGTCTGCAGTCCCGGTCAGCAACTGTGCGGACGCACCTGCGTCGATGTTCGCAGCGATCCGGCGAACTGCGGCGGTTGCGGCAACGCGTGCGGCATGGGGCAGGTGTGCCTCGGTGGACGCTGTGCGAGTGCGTGCCCGAACCCGCTCGTGAACTGCAACGGCTCGTGTGTCGATCCGCGTACCGATCCCGCGAATTGCGGCGGCTGCGGAATGGCATGCGGCGGCGTGTGCGCGAACGGCGTGTGCGGGATGACCTGCAATGCGCCGAACACCAACTGCAGCGGCGCGTGCGTGAACACGCAGAACGATCCGAACAACTGCGGCGGCTGCGGCCAGGCATGCCCGCCCGGCGCGGCGTGCGCACTCGGCATCTGCATGTCGAGCTGCATGTTCCCGTTCGCGCGTTGCGGCGGAACGTGTGTGAACCCGCTCACCGATCCGAACAACTGTGGCGCCTGCAACAACCGTTGCGCATCGGGCGAAGTCTGCCAGTTCGGAACTTGCTCGCTCATGTGCACGATGCCGCTGCGCCAGTGCGGTCAATCTTGCACCGACACCCGCATCGATCCGTCGAACTGCGGTCGATGCGGTCGTCAGTGTGCGGCCGGTGAACTGTGCGTACTCGGCGGCTGCGCGAACATCTGCATGGGCGGCCAGTCGCTCTGCATGACGGGCTGCCGTGACCTTCAGAACGATCCGCGCAACTGCGGCGCATGCGGCTTCGCGTGCGGTGCGGGTCAGACCTGCGTGTCGGGTTCGTGCGTCGGCACCATGTGCCCGACCGGGCAGACCATGTGCAACGGCACGTGCGTCGCGACCGGCAGCGATCCGCTGAACTGCGGCGGGTGCGGAAACGCATGCGCGGCCGGTCAGAACTGCGTGGGCGGAACGTGCGTCGGCGTGATGTGCCCGCCGGGTCAGACCGACTGCGGCGCGGGCTGCACGGACACCACGAACAACCCTCAGAACTGCGGCGGATGCGGCGTCGTGTGCCCCCTCGGCGCGAGCTGCACCAACGGCGTGTGCGGAACCCCGTGCCCGCCGCCGCGCATGACCTGCGGCGCATCGTGCATCGATACGACGACCGATCCGAGCAACTGCGGTTCGTGCGGCAATGTCTGCCCGACCGGTTCGATGTGCACTGCCGGAACGTGCAGCGTGGTCGTCACCTGCATGGCGCCGCGTACGCAGTGCGGAACTTCGTGCGTCGACACCACGAGCGACTCGAACAACTGCGGCGCGTGCGGCAATCGCTGCCCGGCCGGAACGCCCTGCTTCAACGGCGCGTGCCAGTGCCCGACGAATCTTCAGAACTGCGGCGGGTTCTGCGTGGATCTCGCATCGAGCAATCTGAACTGCGGCGGTTGTGGCAACGCGTGCGGCGCGACGCAATCGTGCGTGGGTGGAACGTGCACGTGTGCAGCGCCGACGACGAACTGCAGCGGTCGCTGCATCAACACGAACACCGATCCGACCAATTGCGGGTCGTGCGGAACCGTCTGTCCGGCGACGCAAGCCTGCATCGGTGGATCGTGCGGCTGCGCACCGCCCGCATCGCTCTGCAACGGGCGCTGCGTGAACACGAACACGAACATCAACAACTGCGGCACGTGCGGAAACGTCTGCCCGGCGACGCAGGCCTGCATCGGTGGATCGTGCTCGTGTCCGGCGCCGAACGTTCTGTGCGGAGGACGCTGCACCAATACCAACTTCGATCCGGCGAACTGCGGGACGTGCGGCAGCCCGTGCGGACCGGGCCAGTTCTGCGTGTTCGGCAGCTGCCGTTCGCGCTGATCGAATCGGTCGCATCCAGTGCGACAGATCCCGCCTACCGCGCGAGCCGGTAACCCACGCCGGTTCGCGTCCCGTCTGCTTCGACTCAGTCCCCTCGTCATCGGCTTCGTGATGGTCCTGTTGGCGCGGGTGCTCGCCCGTGCTCAACAGCCGCCCGCGCGTCGCGATCTGCGCGCGTTCGACACCATCGAATGGGACTTCGGCATGACCGCTGCCGGCCCGATGCGCGCCGTCGTGATGCTGCCGCACGATCGCGCACCGACCGATCGTTTCCCTCTGCTCATCGCGCTACACGGTCGCGGCGAAGCGGAGCGCGGCGTCGCGCGAGGTGCGTGGGGATGGGCGCGCGATTACGAACTCGGCGCGAGCGATCGCGCGCTGCGAGCGCGTCGATTGTCGCGCGATGCGTTCTTCGATCTCGTCGACGACACGCGGCTCGAGCGATTGCGACGTGACCTCGCGCGGCAGCCGTATCGCGGCGTCGTGGTGGTCGCGCCGTACACGCCCGACGTGCTCACCGATCCCGACGCCGGGCCTTCGCTGCAGAGCGCATTCGATGATGTCATGGTCAACACGATCGTTCCGCGCGCGCGGCGCGAGTTGCCGGTGATCGCGACGCGCGAAGCGACGGGCATCGACGGCGTGTCACTGGGTGGACTGCACGCGCTCTGGATCGGACTCGCGCACCCCGAAACGTTCGGCGCGATCGAAGCGCTGCAGGCTGCGGTGCGACGCCGACAGGATCTCGTCGCCGATCGATACATCGCGTCGCCGACGAGGCCGGCGCAGACGATCCGCCTCGTCACGACGGATCACGATCCGCTGCGTCCCGATGTCGAAGCGATGTCGCGCACGCTCACCGCGCGAGGGATCGCGCACACGCTGCTCGAGTTGCGCGGCCCGCACGACTACATCTTCAACCGCGGTCCGGGCGGCGTAGAGATGCTGCTATTTCATGATCGAGTGCTGCGGGGCGAGAGGGCGTTGTAAGCGCGGATGTGACCTCACCCCGGCTGCCGCCTGCCCCTCTCCCTCCGACGCCACCGCGTCCGCGCGAGCGCAGGCGTCGTCGAAAGAGGGGCTCGAACGATGATGCGAGAGAGGGGGATTGTCGACGGGGTGTGCGCGGCGGGCCGAGAAGGTAGTGGGTGCGGAGGTCCCGCGCAGGCGGCCCGGACGGGGATGCATGGGCTGGAGCCGATGCAGGGCTGATTCGCGTGCCAGAGTGCATGCGCGATCGACGCTTCAACGCTCGTACCGACTGGTTGCCTGCACTCGAATCACGCCACCATCGTTCCAGCCCCTCTTT
>CBIHQZ010000138.1:0-10219 GCA_966212315.1 uncultured Myxococcales bacterium | reverse complement strand
AGACTCGTTCGCCTGTCGCGTCATCTCGCGACCCTCGCGACGTTTGCGATGCTGTCCTCGGCGTGTGGATCCGAACTGCCGTCGCCGGTTCTCGTCGACAAGCTGCGCTTGCTGGATTTACTCGCGGATCCCGCCGAGATTGCCGCGGGCGGAACGATGACGGTGCGCGCGCTGTGGGCCGACGGCTCGTCGCGCGCGGGACGACCGGTGTTCTTCCTCTGGCGCTTGTGCGCGGCGACGGCCGAGTACGACGCGCGTCTCTGTTTTCAACGGAGCAACGGCACCGACCTCGCCCCCGCGACCGCAAACATGGACACCGTGACGTTGCGCGACGCCGAGCTTCCCGCCGCGCCCGTCCTCGGAACCCCGCCGGTACGTCGCTACGTGTTGATGCTCGCGATGTGCCCCGACGCCGCGCCCGCGTTCGACACCGCGACGAATCAGTATCAGTGCCCGAGCGAGCAATCGATCGCGTTCGAGCGGCGCGAAGGGATCCAGGCGTTTCGCCACGTGCTGGTGCGCACGACGAACGATCCGCCGCCGCTCAATCGCGTGCCGGGGATCACGCGCGTGAACATCGCGGGGATGGATCCTGCGTCCGTGAGTGCTCCGATCGAGGTGGCGACGTGTCCGCGCGGAAGCGACAACGCGCCGACCTGCGGCGGCATCCCGTTGGTGCTCTTTCCCGCGCCCGATGCGGCGGAGAGCATCGCGACGGGCGATGGCGGGACGGGATTCGAACCGTTGCTCGCGAGCTTCTTCGTGACTGCGGGATCGACCGATCGACCGCGCGCCGTACCGAGCACCACCGATCCGCAAGGGCAGGACGGCGCGTTGCGCGCGACGTGGTATCCGCCGTCGACGGCGTCGGAAGTGAAGCTGTGGTTCACGCTGCGCGACGGGCGCGGCGGGGACAGCGCGGTCGGGCCGATCGTGGTGAACGTGCGGTAGCGAGCGCTCTACGGACAGGCGGATTCGGCGAGTAGGGCGCGTCGTCGTCGACATACACGAGGATCCCGGAATCCTGCGAACTCGCGCCGGGCGTGTTCTCGCCGAACGCGAAGTAGTCGGACCGGTGCTGGCGGTCGTTCTCGCTGTCGATCACGAACTCACCGGGCGACTGCGGCCCGTTCACACAGAGATCGTTCTGACCCGGCACGCAGTTCGTCTTGTCGCCGCCAAGGTGATGCGCGCTGCGAACTCGCGTGGTGCGACGCTACGCCACCCGCGACGTCGCCGACTCTTCCTTCACATCTTCGAGGGCCTCGCGGAGCGCAGTCTCGTCGCCCTTCGCAGCGGCTTCGAGCACCACGCGCAGCTTCGGTTGCGCAATGGTCGCAGCCGTCACTCGCAAACGCTCGCGCTCGACTTCGACGCCGTCGAGACCGATCGCGGCAGCGGCGCCTGCGCGTGCGCTCGCGTCGAGGCGCGCGTCGTTGATGAGATCGAACAATTGATCGCGGACGATCGGCGCGGTGCGCATCCCGCCCTCGGCTCGCGTGAGCGCGCGCAGGGCATCGAGCCACTCTGCGGCGCTTCGCGTGCCGCGCGAGACGGTTCCGGGATCGACACGCGTCTCGGGAGTCGGTGAGGCGTCGCGCGCTTGCTGCAATCGCGTCACGAACGCATCGCGTTCCATGCGAGCGATTTCGAGGCGAGTCTTCGTCCCGCGTTGCGTCCAGAAATTCACCGGGGTCGTCGAGCCGTCATGCAAGACGATCTGGACGCCGGTGTCGGTGCGATCGAGTCGCGCGATGTCGCGGTAGGCGATGAAGCGACGCGTTCCCATCCATTTGACGAGCACGCCATCGGTGCCGACCACCGCGCTCGTCGGGATGACGGCAAGCATCGCGACCGCGAAGAACGGCAGCATCATCAGCGCGATCGGCGCGTGCGTGCGAGTGAGGACCGCGATCATGGTCGTCGCGACGACGAAAGCCGTCATTGCAAGGGTCATGGCGCCGGTGGAAACGGCGAAGCGAGATCGCGCGTGAAAGGTCGCAGTGACCTGGGAACTGTCCAGCCCGAGCGCGCGGAGGAAGGCGCGGCCTTCGTCGTCGCTCGCGACACCGAATTCGAGCGGCATCCCGAACTTGCGCGCGATCCGAACTCGAGCCGCGGACTGGTCGGTCTGCGAGGGAGATTTCGGCACCAGCACGCCTGCGCGCACTTTCTCGCGCGGGGCGACGAGGGCGCCGTTCCAGTGAACGCCCGCGGCATCCGCGCGCACAGCGCCCGGTTCCGCGCGTCGCTGCGTGAGCCGGCGCAGACCGAAGATCACGAACAAGAGCATCGTGACCATCGTGGCGAAGGAGAATGCCGCGACCCATTCGGCCGGGATCGCGTGCCGCACAAGCTGTGGGAGCTGAACGAGGAGCGCGGCGAAAGGCATCGCCTTCACCCACGGGGACTGATGAAGTCGCGTGACGGAGCTTGATTCGAAGGCGGGTCGCTCGTCGGGCATGGCGAGCAAGTATACGCGCGCGAACAGGAGGGTCCGCGCGTTGCCGAAAGCGATTTCAGCGCGAGGCGGTCTCGCCCGACGCCACGCGAAGGGTGACGGTGCCACGGCCGGGCTGGGGCGTGGGGAGATAGCTCGGCGCCGAGTTGTCGATGTACATCGTGCGGCGTCCGCAACCACGGGCGACGAACGCACCCGGCGCGACTTCGCGCGTGCGCACGCGCGTCTCGGGGCAGTTGAGTTCCTGAGCGGCGTAGTGCCGAACCATGTCCGCGGTGCTCGCGCACCCCGTTCCGAACCCGATCGACATCGCTGCGAGCGTGACTGCAACAAGAGCCTTCATCACCACCACCATCCCTCTCCAGCCCGCGCGAGGGCGCAGGTCCACGATGCGGTGTTGAGCACGCCGGGGGTGACGAACGCAAAATTTCGGCAGACGTGCGGCGGGGGAGAAACTCGAACGCCCCGACACTTTCGCGGCGGGGCGTTCGAACGCACTACGCAGTCGGGGGGAGGGAGAGGACTACTGGCAGTGCGCGTTCACGCAGGTCTGACCGGCCGTCGTGCAATCGCTGTTGCGAGCGCACTGCGCGGTCACTTCCGCGCTGTACCGGCAGATGTTCCCGTTGGCGGTGTCGCAACGGGTGAACTGGAAGTCGACGCTCATGCAGTACGCGTCGGTCGCTTGCACGCTACGGCACGTGGTCGACGGGTCGCACGAGATGCGGCACACGCCGCCCGAGCACACCGAGCCACACGCGCAGTCGCTGTTCTGCGTGCAGAACGGCGCCGGGCGACGATTGTCGACGCGGCATGCGCCGTTGTCGCAGTACATCCCCGAGCCGCACTGGCCATCCGTCGTGCACTCCGCGACGCAGGCGCCGTTGGAGCAGATCGTTCCCGCTGCGCACGTCACGTTGTCGCAGCTGCCGGGCGCGTTCTGACAGAAGCCGTTCGAGCAGACCTGCCCCGTGGAGCAACTGCCCTGACCGGTTCCCGAACAACCCGCGACGCACGCGCCGTCGACGCAATGCTGACCCGAGGAGCACTGGTAATCGAACTGGCAGACCGACGCGTTGGGCCGGCAGCTTCCCTGTACGCACTGCTCGGTCGCCGCGCAGTCCGTGTTCGAAGTGCACTGCCCACCCGCGACGCATTGATGCGACGAGGTGTTGCATACCTGCGGCGCGGTGCAGTCGGTGTTCGTGTCGCATCCCGGAAGGCAGCGACCCGACGAACAGAAGAACCCGTTCGCGCAGTCGTTCGCGATCCCGCACGGCGTGGCCGCGACACACTCGTGCGTCGCCACGTTGCAGTACTCACTCGACGAGCAGTCGGTGTTGCTGTTGCAGGTGTGACCCGAGTCGCGCGGCGTCACGTCGGGATTGTTCCCGTCGGACGACGCGTCGCGGATGCCGCCGTCGGTAGCGGGCCCGGGGCTGTCGCCCCACACGGGACAGCCGCTGAGGATGGCGCTCATCACGCCGAGGACCGAAAGAGTCGAAATGCTAGCGAGCCTGCGCATGGCTGAGGCCTCCTCGAAGTCCGACGAGCGGGACGCCTGTCCCTGCTGGCCGATGGCGGCGATCGAAGCACTTCGCGTGCCGGGCTGGAAGTGTGTACTGCACGGGGAAAAAGCCGGTGCTGATCGGGGAGCCTTGTGAATGAGCGTTCACGCCCCCCCTGTGAATCCGGGTACGGAAGCGGCCGGTCGGGCGCGCGTGGGAGGTATTTCGGGGCAGGCGACGGGGCGATCCCGTTTGCGACGACGTGCGCGACGTGGCTCGAATTCGAGCTCCGCGGACCGCACGCATGCACGTTCGTCGACTTCGCCGCGGCCACGATGATAGTTTGTGCGGGCACGCGTCTCTGCGCTCGATGGCTGGAGAATCCGCTCGTGAGCCCCCGGTCGCCGTCCGCGTGACGAGTTTCCATGGACGTCGTCTGCGAGCGTTGCCAGACCGAATACGAGTTCGATGACGCGCTGGTTTCCGAGCGGGGAACCACCGTCAAGTGCACGAACTGCGGCCACCAATTCAAGATCTACCGGCCTCCGGTCGGCATGGGCGCCCCTGCGGCTGCGTGGATCCTGCGCCGGCCCGATGGGAGCACGGTGCAGTTCGAAAGCCTCGCGGTCCTGCAGAAATGGATCGGCGACGGACGCGTGACGCGTTCGGATCAGCTCTCTCGCAACGGCACCGATTGGAAGACCCTCGGTTCGATCGCCGAACTCGAGAGCTTCTTCGCGATGGCCGACACACGGCGACCGGTGCCCTCGCCGACCGGGCCGACGCGATCGTTCGGTGACTCGCCCGCGCCGACCGCGAATTCGACGGCTGGCTGGGGAAAGGTCGATCTCGCGCCGCTCCCGCCGACGCCGCGAGCGCCTGCTTCCGCTGGGATGCCAGGTACGCACGGCGCCAATCCCGCGATTCCGCAGCAGCGATCCGCGTCGCCCACGTTGGCCACGCGACCAACGGTGAGTGCGATTCCGAGCCCGTCGCCTTCGGGGTCGAAGGGCGATGGCTTCGACCTCGGCGAGGCAACGAACATCGTCGACCAGTGGGGCGACAATTCGCGACCGCCTCAGCGACCCGCAGTGTCCGCGCCGGCGGTGCCTCGTGGACGCACGTCGAACGACGCGGTCAACGACGAGTTGCCGACGATTCAACAGAGCCAGGACGATCTGAACGCGCTGATCGGACGGCGCGGCGCGAAGTCGAATTCGAAGACCACGTGGCTCGTCGCGGCCGGCGTGATCGTCATCGGCTCCGGCGTCGGCGCCGCGATCTGGCGACTCGGGCTGCTCAACAAGCCGAGCGCGCAGCAGCAGCAGCAGGCGAGTGTTCCGAATCCGCCCGACCGCACGAGCATCGCGATCGATCGCGCGGAGACCGGTGCACGCGTTGCGACGCGGGCGGGTTACGACGAAGCGCGCGAGACGCTCAGCGCGTTGTTGGCGAACGAACCGGACGAACCACGTGTGCGTGCGGCACGTGCGGCGGTTCTCGCGCTGGCCGGCGAGCAGCAGCGGCAGATCGCGGAAGATCTCGAGGCGCGTGCAGCGACGAATACATCGGACGCAGTAACGCTTCGGGCGGAGGCGAGTCTCGTGCGGCGCGACGTGTCGGGGCTGCTCGATCGCGCGCGACAAGACCTCGCGGCTGCGGACTCGGCTGTCGGACGTGTGCCCGCGAACGATCGCGGACGATTCGAGCGAGCGCTCGGCGAAGCGGCACGGGTGCTCGGCGACATGAACGCGGCCCAGCGTCATCTCACGGCAGCGCGGTCGGCCGGCGCAGCGCCCGAGGCCGAACTGCTCGGCGCGTTGATCGAACGCGATGCCGGTCACGACGACGCGGCGATTGCGCAATTGCGCACGCTCTCGGCGCGCGACGAAGTCAGCGCACGTGCCCATCTCGCGCTCGCGCGTGTGCTCGCGCGGCGGGGTGATGCGACCGCAGCGGCGGAAGTGGATGCGGTGCTTCGCGCGCAAGGGTCGAACGACGAAGCACAGAGTCTCGCGCAAGCGATTCGCACGCAGACACCGCCGTTCCGCGCAGCGGGCTCGCGTGTCGCGACCGCGGATGCAGGCGTTGCTGCGAATCCGGCGCCGGTCGTCGCGAACACTGGCACCGCGACGGAACCCACGCCGACGCCCACGGCGACCGGTGGTGGTGGTGGTGGCGGTGGAGGCGGCGAAGCGCCGCGAGGCCGCAGCTACGATGCGCTCGTCGAAGAGGGTGACCGATTCGCCGAACGCGGTCAGAACGATCGCGCGCGCCGCTCGTACGAAGCCGCACTCGCGTTGCGCGCGGATGGCAGTGAGGCGATCACCGGACTCGGCTTCATCGAAGAAGACGCGGGGCATCACTCGGTCGCGATCGCGCACTTCCGTCAGGCGCTGCGTCTGAACCCGCGATACAGCGAGGCGATGATCGGACTCGGCGAGGCGAACAACCACGCCGGGAACTACGCGGAAGCGTTGCGCGCATTCCGCGACTACCTCTCGATCAATCCGAGCGGATCGCATGCACGCGAAGCGCAGACGTCGATCGATGCATTGCAGCGACGTCTCGGCAGCGGGAGCAGTCCGACGGGAACCGGCGGGACCGGTGAACCAGGGAGCGGTTCGACCGGGACGACACCGACCCCCGCGCCCACGCCTGCGCCTGCGCCAGCGGCGCCGAGTGGTGAGTCGACCGGGAACGCGGCGCCGTCGGAGCCCGCGCCGAGTGGTGGAAGCGGCTCGTGATCGAAGGATGGGGTGAATGGTCGCGCTGAGTCAGACCGATGCGCACGAGCAGACCGCGACGGCATTCGACGCGGATGGCCCGTCGCCCCTTCCTGAAATCGGCGGACGCGAGTCCGGGCCGACCGATGACGTCGCAATCGCAGAGCGAAGGATCGTCGCGGCCGATGCGAACGGCGAAATCGCCGACCGCGTGACGTCGCGCCTCCTTCTGTCCGATGCGTGGATCGCGATGGGGGCCATCTCGCCAGCGCTGGAAGCCACGCGTCAGGCGCTCACGATCGCGCCCGAGGATCATCGCGTACAAGAGCGCCTCGCGCAGTTGCTGGTGCGCAGCGGCGCGCATCGTGACGCGGCGAACGTGTTCGCCGATCTCGCACGCACCGGTGGCCCGACGGCGGCGTGGCTCTCGGCGGCGCGTTCGTTCGCGCGCGCGGAAGCTGCCAGCGAACTCGAACAACTCGTCGCCGAGATGCTCGAGCGATTTCCCGACGATCTCGCAGTCGTGCGTTTCGCGGTGGAAGCGGCGCGCGCGCTGCCGAACAACCCACTTCTGCCGCCACGACTTGCCGCTGCAGCGCGGCTCGCCGAGTCGCGCGGCGATGCTGGTTATGCGCAGCGATGCGCGGTCGATGCGTGGGTCGAGTCGCGCGGTGCGCTTTGCGGCGAAGCCGTGGTGGCCGCCGTTGCTGCGAAGGGCGATGCCCGCGCTGCGTTCGCGGTTGCCGTCGACGCGGCGACTCGCCTGATCGCCTCGGCGGCGCCCGTCTCGTCGGCCGCGCCACTCTTCGCACTCGCGTTGCGTACGGCTCGCGAGATCGGTTCGCAGCCGGCGGAAATTGCCGCGCAGGTGTGTGGCGCAGTCCTCGGTGCGGAGCGAGCATCGCGCGAGCACGTGCGTGACCTGCTGGCCGAGAGCGGGCGCATCGTCACGCTGTCTGCGCAACTGCGCGCCGACGCGCGCCGCGAGTCGGAAATCGATCAGGCGGCGGCCGCGTGGAAGGGCGTGGCCTCGGTCGAGATGTCGGAGCAGCCGGTGCGCGCAGCCGGTGCGCTCGGCGAATCGCTCGCGCGCGATCCCGCTGATCCGGAAGCGCGGTCGCTGCTCGAGCAACTCGCGCACGATCCGAACGCAGAAGGCGCGGTACGCGATGCGCTCTTCTGGGCGACGCGGAGCGAACTCGCAGCGACTCACGAGCGACGCTCGCTCTGGATGCTGCTCGGCGATCTCGAGCGCAAGGCGGGTGATCCGGCTTCGGCGCTGATGGCGTATAGCCGCGCGTGGAAGGCCGGCGAGTCGGGCGCACTGGCACTGCTCGAGGGCGTGAACGCGGACGCCGAGGCGCTCTTCGCGCGCGCTGAACTGGCGATGCGCGCGGTGGAAACTGCTTCGCGCGAAACTCGAAGTGCTGCGGTCGAAGAACTGCTCACGACGATCGTCGAGACGCCCGGTGCGGTGCGCGATCTTGCATCCGCGAACCGCGTGCTCGGCCCGCTCGCGGGCAACGACGAACGCGTCGCACGCGCGTGGTTGCGCATCACGCGAAGACTCGGTGACGAGAACGCCCTTCTCGGCGCGCTTCGACGCATCGCCACCCGATCGACCGCGCGTGATCAACGCGCGCGGGCTGCCATCGAACTCGCCGAGATGCTCGACGCGCAGGCGGACGGGCAGTCGCAGGCGATCGAGGTGCTGCAACAATTGCTCGACGAGCAGCCCACGCACGCCGAGGGCGTCGCGATGCTCGCGGCGATCGCCGAGCACACCACGGATCTCGCGCTCTCTCGTTCCACGCTGATCGCGCTCGGGCGTGTCGAGAACGATGCGCTCGCACGCGACACCTACCTCCGACTCGGTGGCGAGATCCCCGCCGACGACGGCCCGCTTCGCGCGCTATTTCGCGCCCTCGACGAGGCCCCCGGTCTGCGTGAACGCACCGATGCGCTGCGGGAAGCGATCGGGATCCTCGGCGATGCGCCATCGCTTCTCGCGCGCCGCACGCGATCGCTCCTCGCGCAGCCGAGCAGCAGCGGTGACGGACTCGATGCCTTGCGCGCCTTCGTCGAACTCGTTCCGTATTCACCCGAGGCGACGATCGCCTGGTTCGGCGCGGCGGGTCTGGCGAGTGACGCGGAAGCGATGTCCGATGCCGCGATCGCGGTGATCCATTCGCTCGCGACCGCGCGCGATGCAGCGAGCGTTGCCCGCGCTGGCGTATCGCGGCTGTTCGCGCTCGGTGAGCCGGCGCGTGCGATCCGTGTCGCGCGGGAAGCCGCCGAGCAGATCGGTCTCGGCGATCGTTCGTTGCGTGCCACCGTGCTCGAGTACGTGCAGCAACAGCGGGAACCCGCGATCGTCGTCGAGTTGCTCGAAGCGGCAGTGGCGGGCTCGGCGGATTCGCCCGGTGAGCAACTCGCCACGTTGCGAAAGATCGCGGCGCAACATCGCGCGCGGGGCGAAGTGCATCCCGAGAGCTACGCGCTTCGTCGCGCGCTCGTGCTCGCGCCGGCCGATCGTGAGTCGCTGACGCGATTGAGCGAAGTGCTTCCGTCGGTCGGTGACGAACGCGCGCTCTCTCGGGTGCTCTCGCTCCGCCTCGCGAGCGAGTCGGATCCTGCCTTTCGCCGCGAGGCGTTTCTCACGTTGGCGGCCGTGCAAGCGCACGGCGGCGACGTGCCGGCCGCGGCGATCACGCTCGATCGGTACGTCGATGAACAGCGCGACGAGCGGCGCGCGTTCGCACAATCGGAAGCGGTGCGTGCGTTGCGCGCGCTCGGGGCCGAGGACGTAGCCGCGGACCGACTGGTGCGATGGGCCGAAGCGACGAGTGACAACGCGCAAGCGGCGGCGAAGTACGAAGCGGCCGTTCGCATTCTTCGCGCGCGACGTGCCGATCCGACGAGGATTCTCGGCGTCATCCGCGCTGCACTCATTCGTGAGCCCGAGTCGCCCGAATTGCTTCTGCAGGCCGAAGAAGTGGCGCGCGAGGCGAAGGCCACCGGGCCGATGTTGGAGATCTACGCGGACCTTCACGAAGCGGCCGCGGGTGAGCATGGCCGGCGCGCACTGGCATATCGTCGCGCGGCGTTTCTCGAGAACGTGGACGAGTCCGCGGAAGCGCTGGAAGCGTTCCGCGCATTGTTCGAGAAGATGCCGGGCAGCGGTGCGTTGCGTTCTGCGATCGAGCGCCTCGCGCTGACCACCGGCCGTCCCGAAGTGATGGTGGAGATGCTGCGTCACCTGGCCGACAACGCGCAGACCAACGACGCGAAGGTCGGTCACTACTTCGATGCTGCGAAGATCGCGCGCGAGCAGGTGCGGGACCGCCGCGGCGCGCTCGAACTCGCGCTGCTCGGTCACGACGTGAAGCGCGACGAGCAGTCGGCGAATCGTGCGATCGAGTACGCGCACGCGATCGAAGTCGCGGATCCGGCAGCGTATCGCCACGCGGTCGAGACCATCATCGATCGCACGATCGAAGTCGCCGACGAAGTCTGGGACGATA
>CBIHQZ010000137.1:0-10254 GCA_966212315.1 uncultured Myxococcales bacterium | reverse complement strand
TTCCGCCGAGGATGCTCTGACGCGGATCGAACACGTCGCGCACCATCATGCTCTCGGCCGTCGAGGGCATCAGCTGCATCAAGCCCGCGGCGCCCGAACCACTCACGCTGAACGGGTTGTAGTCGCTCTCCTGCTTGATCACCGCGCGTACCAACGCCTCGGGCAGTTGATAGAGCGTGGCGGCTTCGCGGATGAATGCATCGTAGCGGCCGTAGCGCGCGGGATCGTGCGCCACGGATTCGTACTGGCTTCGCACCGCGGCGGTCTGGAGATTCGCCGGGATTCCATTGGGAGAATCACTGCCGTCGCCCGCGGCCGTAATCACCTGTGAGCGATTTCCGCGGGTCGGCGTTGCGTCGCGCGATCGCACCACGACGACCGAACGCGGACCGCGCTGCGACGGGACGTTCGTGAAGTGCATCGAGCCGTCGGGGCCGCGCGTCATGTAGATGTCCGCGCGCGCGGAGATCGATGCGCTGAGCACGCCAGCCAGAGCGAATGCCGTCGCGACGGTACGTGAACGGGTTCGCGACATGGGCAACGTCATCCAAGAGTAGTCAACGACCGCAGTCCGTCAAAACTTCCGCGAAGCCGCGACACTCTGCCATTGCTGCGCGATTGGCCCTACCCTCCGCGTCACAATGCGTCAGACCACCGACTATCTCGTCCTCGGCACTGGCATCGCGGGGCTCACATTCGCGCTGCGCGCGGCCGAACACGGCGACGTCACGATCGTCACGAAGAAGCAGCGAACCGACGCCGCGACGACATGGGCGCAGGGCGGAATCTCGGCAGTGCTCGATCCGTCCGACAGTTTCGCCGCCCACGTCGAAGACACGCTCACGACGGGCGCGGGGCTCTCGAAGCGCGAGATCGTCGAATTGTGCGTGAAGGACGCCCCCGAGCGGATCCACGAACTCATCGAGATCGGCGCCAAGTTCTCCCGCGGCGGAAACATCCCGGGCGTCGAATACGACCTCGCCCGTGAAGGCGGTCACAGCGCACGGCGCGTGATCCACGCCGGCGACATCACGGGGCGCGAGGTGGAGCGCGCGTTGCTCGAGGCCGCGGAGAAGCACCCGCGCATCACGATTCTCGAGCAGCACATGGGCGTCGATCTCATCACGCCCAGCAAGTTCGGCGGCCCCGACGCGTGCATCGGCGCGTACGTACTCGACCGTGTGAACGGCGTGGTGAAGACGATCCTCGCGCGCGCGACGATTCTCGCGACCGGCGGCGCTGGCAAGGTCTACCTCTACACATCGAATCCCGACGTCGCGACCGGTGACGGCGTGGCGATGGCGTATCGCGCGGGCGCCGAGATCGCGAACATGGAGTTCTTCCAGTTCCATCCGACGGTGCTCTATCACCCGCAGGCGAAGAGCTTTCTCATCTCCGAAGCGCTGCGCGGCGAAGGCGGCGTGCTGCGTTTGAACGACGGCACCGCGTTCATGCCGAAGCATCACGCGATGGCAGACCTCGCACCGCGCGACGTGGTGGCGCGCGCGATCGACTACGAGATGAAGCGCAGCGGCGAGGACTGCGTGTGGCTGGACATGTCCGCGCGCTCGGGTGACTACCTGAAGCAGCGGTTCCCGAACATCTATGCCGAGTGCTTGCGGTACGGCATCGACATGACGACGCATCCGATCCCGGTGGTTCCGGCCGCGCACTACATGTGCGGCGGCGTGACGACGGATCACGATGGACGCAGCTCGATCCCGGGTCTCTACGCGATCGGCGAAACCTCGTGCACCGGGCTGCACGGCGCGAATCGACTCGCATCCAATTCGCTCCTCGAGGGACTGGTGTTCGGTGTGCGCGCCGCGGCCGCGGTGAAAGACGCGGATCGCAGCGCCGAGTGGCCGCAGGTTCCCGACTGGGACGTGGGGAAGGCCGCACCGAGCGACGAGGCAGTCGTCGTGTCGCAGAACTGGGACGAGATCCGTCGCGTGATGTGGAACTACGTCGGTATCGTGCGCAGCACGAAGCGTCTCGAACGCGCGGCGCGGCGCATCGCGCTGTTGCAGGAAGAGATCCGCGACTACTACTGGGACTATCTCGTGACGAGCGACCTGCTCGAATTGCGCAACCTCGCGACGGTGGCCGACCTCTGCATCCGCTGCGCGCTGGCTCGCAAGGAATCGCGCGGGATTCACTACACGCTCGATTATCCCGAGACCGACCCGTCGCAGGCGCGCGACACCGTGGTGAAGCGCGGGGTCGACGCGCGGTTGCGCTGAACGCTCCGCATCGAACAACGTCGAATCATCTCCCCGACTGCCCTACCCTCACGACATGCCCTTCGAACGCGTGCGCGGTGCAGATCGTCCGGTGACCGCCGGCGAAGTGCTCGCAGATCTCGTTGCGTTCCACGAAGGCTCGCCCGGCATCACCGAAGCAACGCTCGGGCAGTGCACCACCGATGACGGACGCACCGGTTACGACGTCCTGGTCGATCACATCCCGCCCGGCACTCGCGCGGTCCTCGAACTCGGCTGCGGCAACGGCCCGCTCCTCGCGAGCCTGGCAGCGCGTCGCCCCGAGGTGACGCAGATCGTCGGCGTCGATCTGTGCCGCGCGGATCTCGAACTCGCCCGCGCCCGCGTTCCCTCTGCGTCGTTGCACTGCGTCGCGGCGCAATCGCTTCCACTCGAAAACCATTCGGTCGATGCGGTCGTCAGCCACCACGCGTTCTATCTGTTCGATCCGATCGAGCCGGTCGTCTCCGAGATCGCGCGCGTGCTGCGGCCGGGCGGGACCTTCCATTTCGCCACCCTCGATCCGTCGATCGAACCGCACTCGACATACGCGGAACTGATGCGTGCGTTCGGTCCGCTCACGCGCCGCGACAGCCCGCATTTCAGCGGGTGGGGCGATCGTCGCGTGTGGTCCCTCGACGGGCTCGACGCGTTGTTCGCAATCGGCTTCGAGACACCGGTGCGCGTCGATCCATTCGTCGTCTGGCTCGAGGGGACGCCCGCTTCGGTGTGCGAACGCTTGATGCGGTTCTTCTACTCCGTGCAGTTGCAACACCGCGCCACGCGCGACGAGCTGCGTCGCGTGTGGGAATCGGTGCTCGATCGTGAACGACAAACCGATGGAAGCGTTCGCATGGCGTTCCCGTCCTCCGTGATCTCGGTGCGGCGAACGTGAAGAAGTCATCGATGCATCCGTGCCGTTCGAAGCCATCTCTCGGGACGCGCGCGCTGGGATTGGCGGTAACCGCGGTCACGTCGGTCTCGTGCCGCGTTCCGCTCCCGGCTGCGCCGAGTCATTCGCGCACGACGCCGACGCTCGCAGGCCTGCCGTCCCTTCGCGCGTGTTGGATCGAGACGGCGCAAGCCTTCGGCAACACGGCCGCCACGCTCGTGATCCGACATCCACGCGGCGACACGCTCGTCGATGTCGGCAACAGCACGCACTTCGCCGACGAGATCCGCGAGTATTCACTCGCGGCGCGCATCTGGTACCGCCTCGTCCCGGGCTTGATCGTGCCGGCCACGCCGTTGCCCGCCTCACTGCGTGCGATGAACGTCGACCCCGCGCGAGTGAACGTGATCATCACGCATGCGCACTTCGATCATCTCGGCGGAATGATGGACATGCCCGACGTGCCAGTGTTCGCGCCGCGCGCCGAGATCGATCTCATCGATTCGTCGCGGAACGCACATCGCTTCGAAGTCCTCCCCGCCCACGCCGAGCGCGTCGCCCCGCTGTTGCGACCAATCGCTTTCGAGCGCACCGCGTACGAGACGTTCGATTCGAGTCACGATCTGTACGGTGATGGTTCGGTCGTGATCGTTCCGCTTCCCGGCCACACGCCAGGGAGCATCGGCGTGTTCGTGAATCTGAGCGCGTCGCGGCGTCTGTTTCTCGTCGGCGATGCCGTTCACGATTCAGCGGGCTTCGTCGATCGCGTCGACAAGCCATGGCTCACGGCGATCACCGATTCGGACCCGGCGACCGCGCGGCGAACGGTTTCGCGCATCGCGCAGTTTCACGAGATGGCCCCGCGCGTTTCGGTTCTCCCGGCGCACGCGCGCGATGCGTGGCTATCCGCATTCGGCGCCCCCGGGCGTTGCCTGGACTGATCGCGACGACGTCCTCGCTGCATGGTCTGCATCGCGTCGGCGCACGATCTGCACCTGCCGCGCTCGGGCTCGTGGCTCGACGGTTGATGTCGCGTAGAACCGCGGACTCCCATCGCTGTGTCGGTTCACTCGCGACGGCACGCGCGCTGCACATGGATCGCGCATCCACTTCCGAAGTGAGCGACACCATGAACAACGAAACAAGCACCGCCCGAGATCTCCAATCGTCCGCCACGTTCCATCGCAGCACGCGAGCACTCGAGCGCGAGCAGGCGGAGACACTCGCGACGCCGCGCCGACGTTACGGCCTGCTCGCCACGATGCTCTTCGTCGTGATGGACCTCGCCTACGGACGGAAGCGCACGCTGTCGAAGTTCAAGGTCCTCGAGATCATCGCGCGCGTGCCCTACCAGACGTGGGAACACGTCGCGTACATCGCGATGACGCATACGTACGGATCGCCCGGTTTCGCGCGGCGCGTGTTCGACTTCGTTCGCGAGGCGCGTGCGCAACAGGACAACGAGCAGTGGCACCTGCTCATCCTCGAAGAGATGGTCCACGCCCGCGGCGCGAAGGAAGGCTTCGTGCGGTTCCGGCTCTTGCCGCAGTTGCTCGCGTTCTTCTACTACCACGTGAGTTGGCTGCTCTACGTGATCAACCCGGCCCTGAGCTATCAGCTCAACGCCGACTTCGAAGACCACGCCGAGCACGAGTACATGCACTTCGTGACGGAGAACCCGCAGTTCGAATCGCAGCCGTTCGAGAGCGCGTTCGCGGATGACTACGGGCGCTTCGCGAGTGTCGCCGACATGCTTCGCAACATCGGCGTCGACGAACGTGAACACAAACTCGAGAGCCTCGCGCGCATTCCGCAGCCGCGATTCGCATGAGAGTTCGCCGCAAGGCATGACAGCATGCTGTCAAACTGCTCGGGGCTTCTTCATCGTGGTCAGAAGAGAGAAACGAGGGCCGATGCGTCGACGCTTCGGCACCTCGGCGGGGCGGGATGACTAACGCGATCGCGGCGCGCCGCGCTGCGGCGGACCCGCGGGCGGCGCGCCCGGCTGACCGGGCTGCTGCTGCTGCGGATACAGATTCTGGAAGCGGCCGACGGGCGCAGCGTTGAGCTGCACGTCCCACGTGAGCGAGAACGGCGTCGGCGCACCCGGCGGGATCCCGTCCTGCGCGGCGCCGGCTTCGAGCACGCGATCGAGCTGATCGTCGTCGAAGCCTTCTTCGTACATGCACAGCACGTTCGGCGTGGTGACCTGCGCTTCGAGCTGCTGCGCGCGCAGCGGACGCCCGCACGCATCGTGGAGCGCCGACACGAGATGGTCGTTCATCACCACGCTCGCAACGAGCGGACCGTATGCGAGCAGCGCACGCTTCTTGGCCTTGTCTTCGTGCATCGAGACATCGACCGCGAAGATCGAGTTCGGAAGATCCTCGGCGAGGCGCTTGTCGAACGACTCCTTCGTGATCCCCGCTGCCATCAGTTCCGCTTCCTGCGGAATGCGCACGTGCAGGTCGCACGAGATCGTCCCGAGCAGCGCAGCCTTCGGCGCATCCGCGGGCCACGAATCCACCACCCACGGGAGCTTGTCACCGGTGGTCTTCTTGAACTCGTCGACGACGTTGTACGGGAACAAGCGCGCCGCGATGAACGCCTTCGCGCCACACGGACACTGCTTGGTGACGTCGGTGCCCTTCGGCAGTTCGTCGCACACGAAGCGCACTTCGCGATCGAACTCCGGCGTCCCCGGCTGCAGGCGGAACGGCGTGACGAGCAGGTTCACCGGACGACCCATCGTGCCGTCCTTGCGGTGCACGTTGAGACGCATGCCGTCGACCTTGAATTCGATCTCTGGACGCGCCTTGCGGATCGCCTGGAGGAACTGCGCGAGCATCTGCACGCGTGCCGCGGATTCACCGACCGCCGCGGCAACCGTCTCCGCGAGGGTCCATCCGAGATGACCCGCGCCGAGCGCGACGATGATCGGCTCCATCGGCCAACGCGCATCGCCGATCTCCGCGGTGATGAGCCGGCCTTCTTGCTCTTCGCGTGCGCCGATCTGCAGCCGCGACAGCGACGACGAGATCATCTTGCGAACCGTGCCGAGGTCGAGAATCACCCCCGCACGCATGTCGCCCTTGCCGATCGCCTGCGCGTGCTCGAACGCCCACTGCGGCCACGAGGGGCCCATCGGCATCGGCGCCTTCTGCGCGAGCGACACGAGCGGGTATTCGCCGCGGTCCTTGTTCTCGCCGATGGTGTCCTTGATCTGCTTGTCGAGCGCGACGTTCTCGCGCGGCCCGGCGAAGATCCAGTAGCCCGGCTCGACCTCCTCGAGGGTCTCCTTGCCGTTCTGGGCCGCGTCGAGCAGGCGCTTCCAGGCGTGCGCGAGGGTCAGTGGCCGACCGAAGGCCTTCTCGATCGACGCATCGTCGACGCCGTTCGAGATCTCCGCTTCGATGCCGTCGAGCGGAGCCTTGTACATCTTCCATTTGAAGTCGTCGCCGCCGAGCGATTCGCCCGCTGCGCTGAGGAGCAGCGATCCACCGCCACGCACGCCTTCGACGATGAGTTCCGCGCCCGAACCGGGCATCGCGTGCATCAAACGAATGCCGGCGATCTCGCGCGGATCCGCGGGCGCGCCGCATGCGCACACCTGACCGTTGTTCTTGTCCTCGGGCGACGGCATGGGCGGCGGACGCTTGAGCAGATCTTCTTCGATGAAGCGCTTCAACTCGCCGGCGTTGCGGAAGCGCGGACGTCCCTGCGGCCCTGCATAGGGCGGATCGGGGAACCCGAGCACCGTGGCGCCGACGCGCCCGCACTGGGTGCAATTGCCGACGAGATGCGCAGTGTCGATCGGGAGCGGCGCGCCACGCGTGATCTGCGAGCGCTGCGCACGTGCTTGATCGAGTGCTTTCTGAACGATCTGGGGATCTGCCTTTGACATGGTGCTCCGAGTTAGGGGCGCGGAGCTTAGCCGAGGCAGCGGCGGGGCGGAACGAAAGACCGGCGGGAGAAGTCGATCAGCGGCAGATGCCGTCGAGACACGACTGGCCTCGAGTGCAGTCGGATTGGAGCGTGCAGGTCGGCGCGCGCTCGCTGTCGGTCAAGCAGTACGTCTGCGTGATGGACGGCTGGTTCGGGATGTGACCGCAGTTGCGGTACGTCACGTCGCGCATCTGGCACTGCAGATCCGTCATGCAGGGCGCGCGGCACACGCCATTCACGCACGCCGAACCGGGGGCGCATTGCGAGTCGCTGGTGCAGAACGGACGCGGCCGCGTGTCGGGGAGGCACACGCCTTGATCACTGCAGTACAGCTCGCTCGAGTTGCAACCCATGCTGCCGGCGACGCACGCCTGGAGGCACTCGCCGTTCAAGCAGTGCTGGCCCGTGCCGCACTCGGCATCGTGCACGCACGACGTCGAAGGCGCGTCTTCGCAGAAGCTCGATGCGTTGCAGGTCTGTCCCGTCGGGCAAGGCGACGTCGCACCGCACGCAGCACGGCACTCACTGTTCACACACACGCGACCCGCGCCGCATTGGTTGTTGAACTGGCAGGTGTTCGTGCGCGCCGTGCACGTGTGATTGATGCAGATGTTTCCGCCCGTGCAGTCCGCGTCGACGTTGCACGCGGGCGTCGTCGAAGTGCGGCAGGTGCCGTCGATGCACACCGCGTTGCCGGTGCAGTCGGCGTTGGACGAACACGAACCCGGGGTTCGCGTCGGCGGCATCTCGGTCGGCGCGACGCAGATTCGCGGCGCGGTTCCGGACGCGGGCGCGCAGACGGTGCCGCGCGGGCAGTCCGTATCGCTGGTGCACGTCGTTGCGCAGCCGGCGCTCGTGCAGACCTGGCCGGCCTGACACTGGTAGTCGCCCGCACACGGTCCGCGCGTCGGCGGGTTCACGTTTCGGCAACCCACGCCGTCGCAATAGAAGCAACCGGTGTTGTCGCAGTAGTAGTCCTCGCCGCGGCATCCGCCGAGCATCGCGGTGCCCATCGCGGCGACCGAAAGCACGACGAGCGCGGCCCACGTACGGGAGAGGAACGACTTGGACGGGATCATGTCTCGATAGCCTCCGGCGAGGGGCGCATGACACGCCCTGGGCGCTCGTATGAACGAACCATGCCATGGCGCGCGCACGCTTCCCACTGCGGAACGCGGAGGTTTTTCCGCGGCTCCCCGGTGGCGGGCGACAGGGTCGGCGTGAACGGGCATTCACGGCGGCGTCGTGAACGTCGCGTTGACCCGGGCCCATGGGCCCCCCTAGTCTGCCGCTCGTGATCGGCCGTCGGGACGTGTGGACCGCGTGGATGATGGCGGGCGTCGCCGCGGTGTTCGGAGCCGGGTGTGGCGCGGCGGTTCGGGGCGGATCCGCGAGTGTGTCACCACGCGAGACGCTCTCGGCGTTGCAACGCGCGGCCGATCGCGGCGATTCCGCGGCGCTCTACGCAATGCTTCCCGAGCAGGCGCGACGCGAAGAATCACTGACCGCATTCCAGGCCCGGCTGCGCGGCGAGCAAGTGGAGTTGCGTGAACTCGCAACGGCCCTGCGAACCCAAGAAGCGCATCACGTCGCACCGCAATTGCAACTCGCGCTTCGTTCGGGCGCGAGTGTCGCCGTCGACGAGGACGAAGACGGCTGGCGCGTCGCCGAACCCGGGCTCGGAGCGACCCTGGCACCGACACCCGCAGCGGCAGCGCGCGCGTTGCGTCAGGCGTTGCTTCGTCAGTCGCTTCCCGCGTTGCTCGCGATTCTTTCGTCGTCGTCGCGCGGATCGATTCGCGCGGAGATGCAGTCGATCGTCGATGCCCTCTCGGACCCGTCGGCGCTCGAGTCGACCGTGACCTCCAACACGGGATCGCGCGTCGAGTTCCGGCTCACCGACGGGCGCACATTGCGCATCGTTCGCGAGGGCACGAACTGGCGTATCGACGACGTTCAGTAAGCGCGACGACGGCGGCGAGCCGCGATCGCGATCGACGCAATGAGCAACGCGCCCGGTGTTCTTCGCGACGCAGGCGATCCGACGCGGCACCCACACGATGTCGGCGGATCGACGTGACCGTCGCCGATCGATGCATCGACGGGCATCGACGGCGCGATCTGCGCACGAATCTGTGACCAGCGCGACGGGCAGATGTCGTGGACGATCGTCCCGCTCGGGCATGAGGGTGGCGACTGGATCTCCGAGAAGCGCAGCATGCCGTCAACCGTTGCGCCGCGATCGTTCGAGCGCCCGAGAAGCACGCCGCCGAGCACGAACGATTCGCACACGAGCAGCGCGCCGCGGTCGAAGCGCAGGCACTCGACGGGTACGTGCGCCATCGGAACGAACGGTCCGCCGCCGTCGCTTCGTTCGATCCCGCCTTCGGGTGATCCGATCCACACCGAGCGTCCGTCGTCGCTCATCGCGAATCCGCGCATCGGGCCGTTCGTGCGTGCGATCTCGCTGAAGTGTTCGCCTCCGTCCACGCTTCGAAGCAACGCGGTCGACGCAACGTCGGCTGCATCCAGGCCGGTCGTCGCATCGACGTTCGCGCGGATGTACAGCACGTTCGCATCTCGCGAGTCGACGCCCGACACGAACCATCCCGAAGTCCCCGCGACGAAGCCGAGTGCGTGTTCGAACGTCGCGCCGCCGTCGTCGCTCCGAAGCAGCACGTCGCGCTGCGACGCGGTCTCGTATCCCGTCGCATAGACGCGCGTTGCGTTCGACGGCGCGACCTCGACCGTTTCGAGTCGGATCCCCGCGAAGCCGCCGACTGGCACGCGAAAGGTTCGACCGCCGTCGTCGCTCCGCGCCACTCGTGCAACAGAGATGGGGTCGCTCGACGCGAGCGCAGCGAACACGACGAGGCCACTCGGATCGCTGGTGAGATCGATGACGGACTGCCCGTCGAGTTCCGGAACACGCGCGGGGGCGCATCGGTCCGGAGGCAAGCGCATCAAGCCGTCGGGCGTGCCGACGAGCAACGCACCGCCCGGCGACAGCAGGATCGATGGATCCTGGCCGTCGAGATACTGGAACGCCTCTTCGCAATAGAAGCGGAACGACGCACCTGAATCGTCGCTCAACAGCAGACCGAACGTGCTGCGAATCGCGACACTGTTCGCGAGGGTACCGGGCTGGGTCACGAC
>CBIHQZ010000136.1:0-10300 GCA_966212315.1 uncultured Myxococcales bacterium | reverse complement strand
TCTGGTCCGGGCGCGTGCCCTTGCGGATGTCCTTGAGCATCTGCCCGCTCGGCGACTCCGCGCCGATGTACGCCATGCGCAGCCGGCTCTTGCGTACCAGTTCCCAGCCGCGGGAAGACAGGCCGAGCAGTGCGTCGGCACGGGCGTAGCACCACCACGGCATCGCATGGCGCGCCATGACTTCGAGCAGCGGGATCATGTCCTGCTCGCGGTCGAAGAAATTGTTGTCGAAGTACTGCACGGAGTCGGCGCCGAGCTCGTGCTTGAAATACGAGAGGTCGCGGTCGAGCCGCTCCGGCGTCGAGAGGTAGGTGGCGCCGCCGTACATCGCCGCGACGCCGCAGAAGGTGCATCGGAAACGGCAGCCCGTGGCCGCCTGGTGGACGACGGTCCGGCGGCCGAGATAGGTACGCGCCAGGTAACGACGGGGATCGCCCAGCAGTTCGTAGGGAAGGCGGCCGCCGCCGGCGGAGACCGGGATGCGGCGTGCGGGGTTGTGGACGATGGCGCCGCCGTTCTTCCATGAGAGGCCGGCGACGTGGCCGGGCGCTGCGCCGTCGCCTGCACGCAGCGCGGCGACGAGTGCATCACGCGCGGCCGCGAGCGTTCCGTTGGCGGGCATCGGCAGCACGAACCCGAGCGTCTGGTGATTCACCACCGCGCCGTCGGGGGCGCCCTGCCAATGGAGCATGAGCGCGCTTCGCATCTCGGCCGCCATCTCGCGACGACGGGTGAGAATGGTTTCGAGCTTCGCCATCTGAACGCGCCCGATCGCGGCCTGCATCTCCGAGAGACGCGCATTCGGTCCCGCGTCGCGGAACACGCCGGGCGCGCTCTGGCCGTGATTGCGAAACGCAGTGATCGACGCGGCGAGCGCTGCATCGCGCGTGAGCACCATGCCGCCTTCGCCGGTGGTGATGACTTTGCGCGGATGGAAACTGTAGGTCGCGATGTCGCCGAGCAACCCGCCCGCTTCGCCACGCAGCGTGCTGCCGAGCGCGCAGGCCGCGTCTTCGATGAGGAACGTCCCACTCGCGCGCGCACGAATCGCAGGCACGTCCGCCGGAACACCGAACTGATCGATGGCGATGATCGCCCGCGTCGCGCTCGATCGCGCCGCGCTCACTGCGTGCGGGTCGACGTTGAACGTCGCGAGTTCGATGTCGGCGAGGACAGGCACTGCTCCGCGCAGAACGACCGCGTTGCCCGGCGATGGCCATGAGAGCGCCGGCACGATCACTTCGTCGCCATGCTTCACGTCGCCCGCCATGAGCGCGAGTTCGAGTGCGGCCGTTCCGTTGATCACGGCGAGCGCGAAGATGTCGCCGCGCGAGGCAGGCGCGAGCTTGGACAGATACGCCGCCACTCCCTGTTCGAACGCGCGCACCTCTTCGCCCTGGACCAGCATTCCCGAGGCGAGCACGCGTTGAACGGCTTCGCTCTCGGCCGCGTCGAAGAAGGGACGTGTCAGTCGAATCATCGCGATCGAAGACTAGTTCTGCGCGTGCGAAGTTGCACCCGCGTTCGCGTCGGGCCCTACGCTGCGGGGCCCTCGTCGCCGGCATCGGCCACCGGCTTCGGCTCCTTCACCTTCGCCACGCGCACGACCTCGAGTTGCGCGAGATCCATCGGTGTCACGAGCGTTCCGTCTTCGCGCATCCGTCCCTGCGCCACGCGCACGAAACGCACTGGCAGGGTTTCGTCGAAGAGCGCGATGAACACTTCCGACGGCTTGCATCCGCCGTTCGAGGTCACGCGTGTCGAGAACGTGATCGGCACGATATCGCCGGCAAAACCCGACTGATCGAGCGACTCGCCCCCTTCGCCCACCGTCGCGCGCTGAAGGTACGAACCCACGTCGATCTTCTTGCCGATCCCCTCGACGTTGCGTCGCACCACGAGTTCGCCCGCTCGCTTCGCATCGATCGCGGCCTGCACCGCGGCGAGATCGTCGAACCCTCGTTCGCGCAACGCCCCGCGCGGCACCGCGGCGACGTACACCGTCGTGTCGACCACCTTGCTGATGGCGGGATCGTTCGCGCCCAGCCGCACCGCGCGACCGAAGGTCAGCCCATCGGGCGCGCCCGGCTGCAGCAGCGCCCCGAGCGTGTCCGGATCGACGTCGATCGCGAGCTTCACGTCGACGTACTCGTCGAGCGTCATGATCCCGAGCGCGAGCGCGGGCCCGAACATCATGTCGGGCTTCGGATGGAAGCCCTGCGAATAGAACATCGGGATCTCGGCGCGACGGAACACGCGCGGCACGACGCGAATGAGATCGAGATGGCTCTGGAACGCCGACCGCCCGATGCGTGTGAACGCGATGCGATACCGCTTCGCTTCGCCTTGGACGAACTGCGCGCGTGGACGCCGCTCCTCGGGGGTCATCGTGACGGGTTCGCTCTTCGGCGGCGTGCGCTGCTTCGCACCGAGTTGCGTGAGCGAGACGAGTCGCTCTTCGCGCATCGCGGTGAGATCGCAGGCGACGCCGCAGTCGTAGCAAACGAGCTTGCGCGCATCGGTCTGCGCGTCTTCGAGATTGGTGTGGTGCACGAACTGCCCCACGGCTTTTCCGCACGGCGGTGACAGCCGGCTCGCGAGCGCCTTGCGGTACTCACGAAGCAGGAAGCCGTCCTCGAGCCCCACGTCGATGTGGTCCCACGGCAGGCGCGCGTCGACCGGAATCGTGCCGAGGTACTTGGAGCGTTCGACGCCGAACTGCGTGAACGCCGCGTCCCACGCTTTCAGGTTCAGTCGCTCTTCCCACGAGTCGAAACGCGCGCCGCCGCGGTAGGCGTGTTCGAGCACGTCCGCGAGACGGCGATCGCCACGGGCGAGCACGCCTTCGAGCGTCGATCCGTTGGACTCGTGCATGCGCAGATCGACGCGAACCGCACGCGCCTGATCCCTCAGCATCGCTTGCTTGCGGCGGATCTCACCGAGCGTGTCCATCGCGCACCACTGAAACGGCGTGTGCGGCTTCGGCACGTGCGTCGACACGCTCACCAACACCGTCGGCCCGCGGCCCTTCTGCGCCTTGCGACCCACGTCGCGCGCCTTGCGCCCGGTCTCGACGATGCCGAGGACATCTTCGTCTTCCTCGGTCGGCAATCCGATCATGAAGTACAGCTTCATCTTCGACCAACCACGCGTGAACACGCGCTCGGCCGTTTCCATCAACTGCTCTTCGGTGACGTTCTTGTTCACCACGTCACGCATGCGCTGCGTGCCGGCTTCGGGTGCGAACGTGAGACCCGTCGCGCGCACCTTCTGGATCTCGTCGAGGAGATCTTCGGTGAGACCGTAGGCGCGGAGACTCGACACCGAGAGCGAGACCTTCTCGTTCTCGAGCCGCTTCATCACCTTCTTCACGAGCGGCGCGATGCACGAATAGTCCGCGGTCGAGAGACTGGTGAGCGACGCTTCGTCGTACCCGCCCTTCTTCACCGCGTTCACGATGGTGTCGACGATCGTGTCGGGATCGCGCTCGCGAACGGGGCGATAGATCATCCCTGCCTGGCAGAACCGGCAGCCCTCGGTGCATCCGCGCGCGATCTCTACCGAGATGCGATCGAACACGGTCTCGGTCGCAGCGACCGGCCCTTCGCTCGGAAACGGATACGCATCGAGGTTCGGGATGAACGCGCGGACCACCGTGCGCGGCGCTTCCGGAACCTTCGCGGCTTTCACGACCTCGAGCCCGCTCGCCGCGTCGATGGTCGTTTCATAGAGCGACGGCACATACAGCCCGGGGATCTTCGCGAGTTCGCGGAGTCGCTGCGCGCGGGGCATCTTCGCGTCACGAAACGCGGCCCACGCGAGCGCGATTTCGACCGAGACCTGTTCGCCATCGCCGATGACGAACGCATCGATGAACGGCGCGAGCGGCTCGCCATGCGTGGCCGTCGGCCCGCCCGCGATCACCAGCGGATGCTCGTCGGTGCGATCGGCGCTGCGCAGCGGGATGCGGCCGAGGTCGAGCATGAGGAGCACGTTCGTGAACGTGAGTTCGAACTGCAGCGAGAAGCCGACGACGTCGAAGTCGCACAGCGGCCGCGCGCTCTCGAGCGTCACGATCGGAAGATCGCGCGCGCGGAGTTCGCGCTCCATGTCTTCCCAGGGCGCGTAGGCGCGCTCGGCGAGCGTCGACGGATGGTTGTTCAAGATGCCGTAGAGAATCTTGAAGCCGAGGTGGCTCATCCCGATGTCGTAGAGATCGGGGAACGCGAGGACGACGCGTGATTTCACCGCGTCCCAGTCCTTCTTCACGGCACCGTGCTCGCCGCCGAGGTAGCGCACCGGCTTCTCGATGCGCTGCACGAACGAAGCGTAGGGGTGCTCTCTCACGGCGTTGTTCTGCGAAGTCGTCATGTGGATCTCACGGTCGGTGCTGCGGTGGGGGACGGAAGGGCCGGGGACTCTGCGGCGAGGCGGCGCGCAGTGCAAGAACGCACGCGGGCACCGCTCAGGGAATGCCGCTGGCCGTGAGCGTGAACGGCATGCACGACGAGCCGCGCGAGCCGACGATCAGGTAGTAGACCCCAGGATTCAGGGCCGTGGTGATCGACGACTGGATGTTGGTTCCGAGGCCGCACGACGCGTTCGTGCATGTGTCGTCACCGCATGCGACTTCGCTCGATCCCGACGACGTGTTGCACAACGAGCGCAGCGTGAGCGTCGTGTCACCGCAGCTCATGCCGGTGCACGTGCTGAACATCGCGGTCGTCGCAGTGTCGATCCGGAACCAGTAGATCAGCTCTCGTTGCGTCGTCGTGGCAAGGCACGAACCCGTGTAGTTGTCCTGCGTGCCGCACGTCGCGGAATTGACCGTGCCCGCGTGGAGGTAGTTCGTGGTGTCGAGGTTGGCGCACGTGTCGCCTGCCAGCGGCTTGGTGGCCTTCCCGTAGATGTCGACCGCGACCGTACCGGGGCTCGCGCTGCCGCTGTCGACCACGACGTAGTAGGTCCCCGCGGGCAGCGCGTGAAGCGTGAGCGAGCTGTTGCCGCTCGCGTCGTAGTCGTCATTGCACGCCAGCTCGTTGCCGAAACAGCAACCGCTGCGAACGTAGATCACGCTGTCCCAGGTGGCCTGGGTGGTGATGAAGAGATCGGTGCTCGCGCCCGAGAGCACGACACGGAACACGGACTCGGATCCCGCAGTGTTTCCGCAGGAGCCCGTGTGTCGGCTGGGGCCCGTCGGCATGGCGTTGAACCGACCGTAGCTTCCGACGCTGGTGGCGCCGCTGTCGCACGCCATCAACGTGGCGTTGTCGAAACAACCCGCGCCGCACGTTAGAAATCCCACGTCGCACGTGGCCCCGCAGCTGGTGCCGTCGCAGGTGGACGTGCCGTTCATCACTGCGGGACACGGGCTGCACGACATGCCGCACGAAGCAGTGCTCGCGTTGCTCACGCACGCGCCGCCGCAGGCGTGGAACCCTGCGTTGCACGAGACCCCGCAGGCGGTGCCGTCGCACGACGCGCTGCCGTTGGCCGGCGCGGGGCACGCGGTACACGAAGTGCCGCAGGTCGCAGCGCTGTCATTGCGGACGCAGGTCGCGCCACACAGGTGATAGCCGGCGTTACAGGTGAACCCGCACGCGCCCGCGTTGCACGCAGGCGTCGCGTTGGCGGGCGCGGTGCACATCGCACACGTGGCGCCACACGCCGTGATCGACGTGTCGCTCACGCACGCGCCAGCGCAGAGATGAAACCCGTTCGCGCATGCGATGCCGCAGGTGGTGCCGTTGCACGTGGCGCTGCCGTTCGCGACCGTCGCGCAGGGCGTGCACGATGCGCCGCAATTCGCGACCGCAGTGTTCGACACGCAGAGCGCACCGCAGCGGTGATAGCCGGTGTTGCAGACGAAGTTGCAGCTCACGCCGTCGCACGTGGCCATCGCGTTCGCTGGCGCGGTGCAGGGCGCGCACGACGTTCCGCAGCTGAGCGGGCTGCTGCTCGAGAGACAACTGGATCCACAGGCGTGATAACCGGCGCTGCAGGCGAACCCGCACCCGCCCGCGCTGCAGGTCGGCACGCCGTTCGGAACCGCGCTGCACGTCGAAGTGCACGATCCGCAGTGGGCCGGATCCGTGGCCGTGTCGATGCAGCTCGAGCCGCAACGCGTGAGACTGGCCGCGCAGCCGCTCGTGCACCCGTATCCGCCGGCCGGGAGAAGCGAACAGAGCGGCGTGCTCCCGCCACACTGCGTGCCGCACGCGCCGCAACTGGTGGCAAGCGTGAGGTCCGTTTCGCAACCGTTGGTCGGGTTGGAATCGCAGTCGCCGAATCCATCGACGCAACTGGTGCCGCACTGCACGCCATCGCAGGTCGCGCTCGCGTTGGTATGCGATGGGCACGGGGTGCAGGCCGTCGCGCCGCACGACGTCACCGCGCTGTTCGAAACGCACGCCCCGCCGCACAAGTGAAAGCCGCTGCTGCACTCGAAGCCGCATGCGCCACTCGCGCACGTCGCATCAGCGTTCGCGGGCGCGACGCACGGACTGCATGATGACCCGCACGACATCGGCGATTCGTCGCTCGCACACGCCGCGCCGCACGCGTGATGGTTCGCGTTGCAGGTGATGCCACACACGCCGTCGGTGCACGTGGCCGAGCCGTTGGCAGGAACGTCGCAGCGCACACACGCAGCGCCGCATGCGGTCGGTGATTCGGGAACGCACATCCCGCTGCACGAGCGGAGTCCGCTGTCGCACGAGACGGTCGCGTCGGGAGCGTCGAGCGCGTCGAAGCCGTTGGCGTCGCCGTCGCGTGAGGTCGCGTCGCCGTCACGCGCGCCGTCGGCGTGACGGAAGCTTTCGAAGTCGAGGGTGCACGCGGACAAGAGCGAAGCGCTGACGAGGAGTATCCACGCCGCGGCGCGCGAACTTCGCGAAGCCATCATGCCCGCCAGTGTACCGCGAGCGCGTAGCCGCCCGCTCGGCCGGAACGCGCGGCGTCAGCGCCAGTCGGCGTCGGGATCGAAGCGCGGGCGTGTGATCGGCGCGGCGACCGCCGGCTTGCGTCGAAACGCGAACGCCAGCACCAGACCCGCGAGAAAGCCTCCGATGTGCGCCCAGTACGCGACGCCGCCCTCGGACTGCCCGCCCAGCGCCGAGAGGGCGGGGATGAACTGCAGCACGATCCAGATCGCGATGACGACGAACGCTGGCAGCTCGACGATGGTGAAGAAGATCACGAGCGGCAGCAGCGTGACCACGCGCGCGCGGGGATAGAGCACGATGTACGCGGCCAGAACGCCGGCGATCGCGCCCGATGCCCCGACCATCGGAACCATGGAGTACGGGTCGATCGCCACCTGTGCGATGGCCGCACCGACGCCGCAGAGCAGATAGAACAGCGCGTATCGCAGCGAGCCGAAGTTGTCTTCGACGTTGTCGCCGAAGATGCGGAGGAACCACATGTTCCCCCCGATGTGCAGCACCCCGAGCGGGAGTGTGCTCGCGTGCATGAACATCGACGTGAGGACCGACGCGACGACGCCGCCGTCGAATCCCTCGCTGAACATCGCGGTCACGTGGCCGGGCGTGAGCGCGAAGTGGTTCATCATTTCGCGCTGCGCGTGCCCGGGCTGCACGACCTGGAAGACCCAGACGACGACGCAGAGAAGCATCGTTCCCCACGTGACCCACGGCGTGTTGCGGGATGGATTGAGGTCTCGCAGCGGGATCATCGAGTCGTGCGACTAGGCCTACTCGATCGGCCTCGAGCGGGCAATGCAGCGAAGTGCACTCGAACCGAACGAGTGCCGCGCGCGAGACGCCACGGAATGAATGCTTTCACTCGCGCGTTCGACCGGCCGCGCGAACTCACCGACGGTAGACGCGAGCGGACTTCATGTGCGCTTGAGTCGATCGCGAATGGTCGAACGCGGCAGGCCGGTGGCGCGCGCGAGGCGCGAAAGATTGCCGCCGTAGGTTTCGGCGAGGATCCGCAAGCGATCCGGGGCGAGGTCGCGCGGAAGCGGCGGTGGCTGCGGGACGAACACGCCGCTCTCGCGCGGTGCGTGATCGGACGCTTCGGGGAGCAGGCTGGTGGGCGTCTGGTGGCGCGCATGACTCTCGAGCGCTGCGTCGTACGAGACCGGCGCATACGGCGCCACACGCTGGCCGTCGATCTCGAGGTGTTCGATCCCGATGCGCTCGGATTCGGCTTCGGTCACCGCGCGGCACAGCACGCCGTACAGCTCGCGAACGTTGCCGGGCCATGGGTGCTTCATGAGCGCCGCGAGCGCTGCGTCGTCGAGTTTGCGCGCGCGACCCGTTTCGCCTGCGATTCGCGCGAGCAGATGACGCGCGAGCGGCGCGATGTCGTCGGTGCGTTCGCGCAGCGAGGGGAGCGTGATGGGGAGGATGTTGAGTCGAAAGAAGAGGTCGGCGCGGAACTGCCCGTCGGCAACGCGCTTCGCGAGATCGCGATGGGTCGCACTCACGATGCGAAGATCGACGCGTACGTTGCCCTCGCCGCCGATGCGCCGCACTTCGTGGGTCTCGAGCACGCGGAGCAACTTTGCTTGCTGCGCCAGCGGCAGTTCGCCGATCTCGTCGAGAAAGAGTGTTCCACCGGAGGACTCTTCGAAGACGCCGCGCCGACGCGTCAGTGCGCCGGTGAACGCGCCGCGTTCGTGACCGAACAACTCGCTCTCGACCAGGTCGGGTGCGATGGCCGCGGCGTTGATGGCGACGAACGGACCGCGCGCACGCGGTGATTGATCGTGGATCATTCGCGCGACGAGTTCCTTGCCGGCGCCGGTCTCACCGCGGATGAGCACCGGATACGGCGCCCCTGCGTGGCGGATGATCGCGCTGCGAACGGCCGCGAGGCCGGGGGAGTCACCGACGAGGACGCCTTCGATTCCGATGCGTGATTCGTCGGCCAGTGCGTCGCGGGTTTCGCGCACGACCGCGATGCGTGTGCGGCCGATCGAAAGCGTGATGCCGGGCGTGAGAAGCGCCGATTCGACCCGCGCCGCGCCGATGAACGTGCCGTTGGTGCTGCCGGCGTCGCGGACGATCCATCCGTCGCGCGTCGGAATGATGCGGCAGTGGAGTCCGCTTACCGCGGAGTCCTCGACGACTACGTCGCAGCGAGTGTTCTTGCCGATGGTGAGCGGTCGATGACCGAGTGCGAGTGCGCGCGCGCCGGGGAGCTGCAAGGCGAGCGAGGGAGTGCCGTGGTGTTGCAGTCGTTCGGTGCCGCGCTGCGTGTCGCCGACGATGCTCGGTTCTTCTTCGACTCCGAACGTGAGCGAACCGAGTGTGAGCGCCGCGCCGGGACTCAACGTTCCCTGACGGATTCCTTCGGGCGAGACGAGTGCGAGCGCGTCGCCCTCGGGCCGCACGGTCCATCCCCGCGCGTACGGAACGGGCGGCGGCGACGGGCAGAGCGCATCGAGTGGTTCTTCGGTCTGGACGATGCGCGCGACGGAGCGGGCGCCTTCGCGAATGGTGAGCAGCGGCATGGGCGGCTTATCGCCGGTGCATGCGTGTCGTTGCGGAGGGGCGAATGGAAATGGCAAAAGCCCGTGCCGAAGGGTTCGTCACGGGCAGCCATCAGGAGTCGCAGAGAAGGTCGGACGCGGAAGGCGGGCGCTCGCGGGAGTTCCGCGAGGCGCGGCGATCACATCGCGATTTCGGCGCGGGTGCGCTTGCGACGACGACGCGCGGCTTCGCTGGCCTTCTTACGACGCTTGATCGACGGCTTCATGTAGTGGCGGCGGCGCTTCAGTTCGCGGAGCACGCCCTCTGCAGCCATCTTGCGCTTGAGGTTCTTGATCGCGCGCTCGATGCCCTTGTCACCAACGGTGACTTCGAGCGGCTTGCACACGATCGCTTCGCTAGGGCGTGTCGTCGGGGTCGTCATGAGGCGCGGGAGTATGCATAGGCGACCCGGTGCACGCAAGGCGCGTGCGATGTCGAGCTCGCGTTGTTGTCGGGATGTGCGCGAAGCCCGGGTGGCAGGTCAGTGGGCGATGCGGGCCATGGTGATCGGGCGGAACGAGAGATCCCTCGCCAGGGCCGCGCGATCCGGGTCGCTCACCGGTGTGACGTGCCATTCGATCATGCGGTCGACGGCGCTCGATTCGATCGCGAGCTCGGTCTGCGTTCGCACGTCGCAGCCGGCACCGGCGGTGAGGTCCTCGGGCACCGTCTGGCAGCGGTTCATCGCACCGTTGAGCCGGGCTGCCGCAGACTGCGTGTCACCGAGCGCCTCGTACGCTCGCGCGACGAACAGCACCACCCGGCCGTCCTGCTGCACGGCCGTGCTCGCGCGCGCCATC
>CBIHQZ010000135.1:0-10309 GCA_966212315.1 uncultured Myxococcales bacterium | reverse complement strand
ACCCACGCGGCCGCGCTGTCGCAGGTGCCCCTCCTCGCCGACGAAGAGCGCGCGTTGATGGCGAACAAGAGCGCGCTGCAGGGTCGCGAGCGGTTGCTCGAGGCCCGCGAAGCGGCGCTGGGCACGCGCGAACGCGAATTGTCCTCGCGCGAGGCGGAGTTCATCGCGCGCATCGAAACGGCCCGCGAGAGCGCGCCGATGGACGCCGCCGAGTCGGTGATGGGCGCGCGCGGCAGCCACGCCGAATCGATCGAGCCGATCGAACCCGAGGGCGAGGCCGGCTCCGACGGCGACGAGTTCGAAGCCGATTCGCCGCTGCCGGAGGCTCTTGCCGCCGACGACGAGCCGGTCGCGCAGGACGCGCACGACGAAGCGATGGAGGCCGAAGAGGCCGACGAGACCGAAGAAGCCGAGGAGATCTCCGCGGAAGAGATCGAACCGGAGCCGACCTCGTCGCGACTGCCGGCGGCATGGGTGGCCCGCGGTCACGACGCGTATGCTGCGGTGATCGATGGCGAGGTGCGTTTCTGGGCGCGCGGGGGTGCCGAACTCGCAGCCCGCATCGCGCGCGGCAACGCGACGCTGGCGCTGCAGGTGGACCCCGAGTCGGCGCTCCCGCTCGCGCTGCTCAGCATCACCGCCGGGTCGCCGCCGGAACGACTCGCGCGCACCGTGCTCGATGTCACGCGCCCCGATGATCGCGCGGTGATGGAAACGCTCGAGCGTGACTTCCGTGTGCGCCTCGAAGTGATCTCCACCGGCGGCCGCTCGGTGGGAAGTCATGCGGTGGCGGATCAAGGCGAGGCGAACGCCCGGCGCGCACTGGAAGTGCTCGCGAAACGCGAGGCCGGAACCGACGACGCGCGTCGCGCAGAAACCGATCGGCTGCTGCGCGATGGCGTGGTGACCACCGACGGCGAGGCCTTCGATCGCGCGTTCTCGGACGAGAGTTCGCTGGGCACCGCGGAGGGTGTGGATCGGGCTGTTGCCGCGTACGCGCCGCTGCTCGATGCCAGCGCCGGCGAACGCTTCATGCTGTCCCGCGGAACGCCGTCGCCCCGCATCGACGCATTCGGCAAACGCGTGATCCTCGCCGCGCTGCGATGCGGCGTCGCGCTCCCCGAGACACTCGTCGCGCGCGCGCTGGCCGTCGGCATCGCACCGAGCGAGAAGGCCCTGGCCGCCCGCGCACTCACGGCGTTCGCGCGAACGTGCGAAAGCGGTCTCGACGCCATCGGCCGCAAGCCGTCCGATGCGTCGCGCGCCTGGCGTCATCTGCTCGCATGGGCCGATCGCAGCGGGGCCGAGATCTCCGAGCCGGCGCGCGCGGCGGTTCGTGCCTTGTTCGACGCCGACGATCCCGATGCCGTCGCCGTCCCGGATCCGCGTCCCGCACCGGATGCTGCGGCCATCGACGCCATGTCCGACGAAGAACTCGGCCGCTGGGCGGATCACCCCGCCGTTCGCGAATCGATTGCACGCACCATGGCGCGGCGGGATCCCGCGCGCTTCGCCGAAGCGCTCGCTCGCTCGTTGCGGCTCTGCCCGCCCGCGACCAGCGCGGAACTCTCGGCATCGCTCACCCGCGCCGGTGACGCGCTCGGCGACATCTGGGTCGAACTGCTCGGTTCGCGCCGCGCGCATGCACGCGTGCTGGCCGGCGCCGCCGTCGCGGTGATCCGACTGCGCCGCGGGCTCAATCCGCTGCTGCAACGCGCGTTGGCGAGCGACGAACCCGAGTGGAAGGTCTTTGCATGGGCCGCCGGGGAGTTCGGCACGGCCGCCGTGCGCGCGGCTTCGCGCATCGAAGAAGGCGATCCCGAGCGCCTCGGGTGGATCCTCGCCCACGCGGTGCGGGCGGGCGCGGGTCGCGACGTCGAAAAGAGCCGCTCGGCCTCGACGAAACTGCTCGCCGAAGCGGCCACCCGCGCGGTGGGACGGGTCGACGAAGCGCGCGCGTTCGATGCGGCATTGCGGCACGACGGCGCACAAACCGACGGTGAACGCTGGGTCAGCGCGATGCTCGGCCGGCTCGACGCTCGCCCCGAAGACGCGGCCGCTTCTTCGTAGCGAACTGCGCGCGATCGTAGAATCCCCGTCTGCGCGATCGTTTCGGTAGACACGGCCGGCGCGGGAGCACTAGCATCCACCGATCCATCGCGATGCGACTCGGCATATTCAGCGACGTCCACGCGAACCTGGAAGCGCTCTCGGCGGTGATCGAGGCGATCCGCCGGGAACACGTCGACGTTCAATACTGTCTCGGTGATGTCGTCGGTTACGGCGCCTCGCCGAACGAATGCGCCGACATCGTGCGCCGCGTCGCCAAGGTCACGATTCTCGGCAACCACGACGCCGCCGTCGCGGGCCGGATGGACTACTCGTACTACTACGAGGCTGCTCGCCGCGCGCTCGACCTGCACGCGTCGATGCTCTCCGCCGAGAATCTCGCGTGGCTCCGGCAGCTCCCGTACATGCACAAGGTCGAGGGCACCAACGTGCATCTCTGCCACGGCTCGCCGGTGCGTCTCGAAGAGTTCGAATACATCTTCGCCCCTGAGCAGGCTCGTGATTGCCTGCCGTACTACGAAGAGCTCGGCCACCTGACGATGATCGGGCACTCGCATCTCTGCAAGGTGTTCGAGCTGACCGCCGACGACGTCACCGAACTCCCGGCGCGCAAGTTCACGCTGCGCCCCGACCGCAAGTACATCATCTCGGTCGGCTCGACCGGGCAGCCGCGCGACTACGACAACCGCGCGAGCTACGTCACGTACGACACCGAGACGCGTGAGTTCGATTTCCGCCGCGTGGCGTACGACATCGAGAGCGCTGCGCAGAAGATCTTCGAAGCGCACCTCGAGCGGAACTTCGCGCACCGTTTGTTCATCGGCGTGTGATCGTCGGCGGGCGGGGATCTTCCCAGCCATCGAGCGGCGGGAACTGAAGCGCACCGAGCGCGACGCGACGTGCGTCGGGCGCGAGTGCGACGGCGGCGACGCGCGCGTCGGACGCGATCGCGGTGATGTGCCGCGCGTGCGGCGCGAGCGCGTTCTCGAGCGCGTCGGCGTCTGCGTAGGGAACGACGGCCACGTGTCGACGCGCGCCGCTCGGGAGCAGGCGCGTCGAGTCGAGCGCCGCTACGACGTGTGACGCCGTCCGGTGCATTTCGACGGACGCCGCCCCTGCGGCTCCGAGCCAGGTGCGGGCCGCCAGCGCTTCGTCGGGAGCGATCGCGCGGGCGGGCCACTCGCCGGCGACCTCGTAGAGCGCCTGATGCAGCCGCGCGGCTGCTCTCCGTACGTCCGCCCCCGCGACGAACACGCATTGCGGCGAGAGACACCCGCTCTGCTCGTAGAGCGCGATGTCGCGTGCGACGGCCTCGGCGGCCTCATCGAGGGCTGTGGCCGACGCGACGACCACGGCAAACCCGTGTCCGCGCGCTTCGACAACGACGCCACGCGGCGCGTTGGCGGCGATCGTCGCGAGGGTGTCATCGCTTCCGAATGCGATCAGGCGATCGATGCCGCGTACGTCGAGCGATGCGACGAATTCTTCGCCCGGGAGTTCGTCGACCGCGATGGACGCGCCGCTCGCGCGAATCGCGGCGGCCACGAGGCGGCTCACTCGCGGCGCCATTCGCGGCGGCCGCACGCGCAACGACGCCGCGCCGCGCGCGATGGGAAGCAGCATCGCGCGAATGGGTGCGACGGGCACGGTCTCGGCGAGCAGCACCGCCAGCGATTCCCCGGCGTAGTCGTCGAAAGCCGCCAGCGCGCGGACGGCCTCGGACGTGTAGATCTCCGCAGTGTGCCGCCACGCGTACGCGGCCATGGCCCGGTCGATTGCGCCGTCGGACGCGATCGCGTCGATCATCTCGTCATCGCGCGCGCGCAGCCGGTCGATCGTGTTCAGCACGAGCGCCGCTGCAGCGTCGCGCTCCAGGACGCCGCGAGATTTCACGCGTCCCCGGACAGCAACGCGTCCATCGCACGTGCGCAGCCGCGCGGTGTCGCGCCCGGCGCACGCCCGCGCACTTCGAAACCATCAGGGTGTGTCACACCGAGGTCCGCGGTCTGCAGCGCCACCGACGACCCCACGTTGGCGAGATCGATCACGCGCAACACGCCGGGCTCACCGTGGGGAAGCGGCGCGAGGGTCACGGGATCCATCGCGGTGACCACCATCCAGGGCGGGGACACATAGCGCCCCGCGGCGACCCCGTCCGCATGTGCTTCGTACGCTTGCGACGACAGCTCGGTCATCCCGTACTCCTGCACGATCTGATCACGCCGCACGCCGAATCGCTCACCGAGCAGCGCGAACAGCGCGGTCGGTTCGAGTTCGCGCGAGCGACCTTTGAATCCTCCGGTCGGCATCACGACCGAGCCTGGCGGCAGGCTCTCGCACATCGAGGCGTCGAGTGCGTCGATCGCATGAACGAACGCGAAGGTCGCACCGAGCAGCGCCACGGGCTCACCGTTCTCGCGCGCGGCTTCGAGTGCGGCGCGAAGACGGTTCACGTCGAGTTGCCCGCGATCGATCGTCCACGGGTCGGTCCCGTGCGAGTCGCCTGTGCGTTCGGCGAAGCGCGCGAGCATGTACGAGAGGGAGCTGTGCGGCGCGTCGCTTTCACGTTCGGCCAGCAGCACGAATCGATACGGCCCGTGCGGAAGGAGCCATCGATCCGCGGCGGCGAGCGCGGCGCGTTGATAGAGCGCGAGGGTCGCGAACGCGTGCTCGCCGCGCGTGTCACGCGTGGTGCCGCTGGTCCGAAACACGCGCACGGTGTGTTCGCTCGCAAACGTCGCGATGCGCGCGGTCTTGAACGCGTCGGTCGGCACGCCGGCGACGTCGTCGAGGCTCCGTGCAACCGCCGGGGCGCCCATCGCCCGCAGCGCGCGGTCGAGTGCCAGGCAGTGCGTGCGTTGCCATCCGGCGAGTTCGAGAATCAATGCATCGCGCTTCGCGACATCGAATGGCCCGCGGAGCGGCGTCGCGGCGATGAACCCGTCGACGCGCGACCAGAGATCGGCGCCGGCGGCATCGATGCCCAGGGCGTGCGCATCGAATTTCACGCGGCAACCGTCGCGAGCGTCGTGCGCAGGGTCTCGGCGAAATGGTCGATCTGCGCGTCGGTGAGAGTCATCGGCGGCGTGAAGGTCAGTGTCGCGCCGATGTCGCGCGAGCCGCCGGCCAGCGCGATGTAGCCGCGCTCGAGAAGTGCGCGAACGATCGCTAGCGCGCGCGCGATTCCGCCGTCGAGCATCACGCCGAACAGAAGCCCTTCGCCATCGATGCCGCGAACGCCGAGCGAACGCGCGTCGCGCAACGGCTCGAGCAACCGCGACCACAGCGCTTCGGCAGTGCGCGCGATCGTCGCGCGGGTCGCTTCGTCGTCGAGCACGTCGAGCGAGGCCAGTGCAGCGGCGCATCCGAGCGGGTTGCCGAGAAACGTCGAGGTGTGGATCGCTTCGCCGCCCGAGTCACCCCACGCGGCCGCGACCGATTCGCGCATCAAGCAGGCGCTGACCGGCAGCGTGCCTCCGAGCGACTTTCCGAGGCAGACGATGTCGGCCGGCTCGCGCCACTGCGCACTCGCCGTCCACGCGCCGCCGATACGGCACAAGCCGGTGTAGATCTCGTCGGCGACCACCACGGCACCATGCGCGTGCGCTAGACGAACAATGTCTTCGAGCGCTTCGCGATCCGGCCGCGCGACCCCTCCGCGACCGAGCACGGGTTCGATCACGACAGCGCCGATATCTCCGCGACCGAGCACCGCGCGGGCTTCCTCGCGCGCCCGCGCGATCAGGTCCGCGCGCCCACTCATCGGGTACGTCGCGAACGTCACGTGCGGATTCAATTGCGCTGCGAACGGCAACCGCATCGCCTCGCTGTATCCGCAGATCGAAAGGGGCCCGTGCGAGAGCCCGTGGTAGCCGCCCGTGAATGCGAGCACGCCCGGTCGTTTCGTCGCGAGCAGGGCGGTCTTGAGCGCAGCTTCGACCGCGTCACTTCCCGACAACCCGAGGATCACGCGTGCGCCGTCCCACGGCGCGAGGCGTGCGAGGCGCGCTTCGAGCGAGACCTTCGCAACGGTGGGATAGACGTCACCGAGCGCGTGCATCATGCGGGTGCTCTGCGCATGCACCGCGGCCACAACGCGGGGGTGCCGATGCCCGAGAAGCGCTGCGCCGAAGCCCGCGACCATATCGACGAAGACGTTGCCGTCGAGATCGCGCACGTTGGACTCGAACGCCTCGTCCCACACGATCGGGTCGTGCGGCGCGCCGGTCATCTCGCGCCTTCGCGCGCGACGCGCGGTAAGCGACGGACACTCGACGGACGCGAGCAAGTCGATCACGGCCTCGGAGCGAGGCCCCGGCACGGCGGTGACGATCGACGGAAGTTGGCGGCCGAACGAATCCATCATGGCTCGAGATCACGACGTAGACCGCACGAACCGCGGTGCAAACGCAAAACGCCCGCGTGTCGTTGGCGACACACGGGCGATGCGGGTTCAGCGATCGGACCGGCTGACGATCAGCCTTCGGTCTTCTTCGCCGTCTTCTTGGCCTTGGGGGCCTTCGCCCGGACCGGCTCGCTCACTTCGGCGGCGGCCGCGGGAGCGGCTTCAGCCTTGGTGGTCTCCGCCTTCGCGGCCTTCGCCTTGGGGGCCTTCTTCGCCGCGGGCTTCGCGCTCGCGACATCTTCCGGCATCAGGCGGAGCAACGCCATCTCGGCGTTGTCACCACGACGGTTGCCCGTCTTGAAGATCTGCGTGTAGCCGCCCGGACGCTGCATGTAGCGCGGGGCGACTTCGCGGAACAGGTGTTCCACCACGTCGAGGCGTTCTGGCTCGCCGTCGACGAGGCGCTCGCTGAAGCGCGGAAGGAAGCGACCGAGGTCACGCTTCACCGCGAGACGGCGATCCGAGCCTTCTTCGGTCGTGAGGGCCGTGCCGAGGCGCTTCGCACGCGTGATCACGCGCTCGGCGATGCGACGGACTTCCTTCGCCTTCGGAACGGTCGTCTCGATCTGTCCATGGGCGAACAGATTCGCAACGAGGTTCTTGAACATCGCCTCGCGGTTCGAGGCATTGCGGTCGAACTTTCGACCCATGTTGAGGTGACGCATGGCTTGCTTCTATTCGCTTCCGTTGAACTGCAGGTCTCGCGACCTTCAAAACGCGGCGTTCGGCTCGATCCGCTCTTCTCAGAGCTGACCGTGCTCGGCGCGCCAACGCTCGAGCAGCTGCGGCCAATTTTCGATGTGCATCCCGAGCCCGAGATTGAGCTCGCTGAGCTTGTCCTTGATCTCCTTCAGCGACTTGCGGCCGAAGTTCTTCGTCTTGAGGAGATCCGATTCGGTCTTCTGCACCAGTTCGCCGATGTATTGGATATTGGCGTTCTGGAGGCAGTTCGCGCTGCGCACGGAGAGTTCGAACTCTTCGACGCTCTTGAAGAGGTTCTCGTTGAGAGGCTCTTCGCGCGTGGCGGTCGGCATCGCGACCGACTCGTCTTCTTCCTGGAAGTTGATGAAGATCTGAAGCTGTTCCTTCAGGATCTTCGCCGCGTATGCGACCGCGTCGCGCGGACGAACCGCGCCGTTGGTCCACACTTCCAGCGTGAGCTTGTCGTAGTCGGTGATCTGGCCGACGCGGGCGTTCGTGACGGTGTAGTTCACCTTCACGACCGGGCTGAACAGGCTGTCGATCGGGATCCAACCGATCGCCATGTTCGGCTCTTTGTTGCGCTCCGCGGGGACGTAGCCGCGGCCGACGCCGACGACGATTTCCGCCGAGAACTTCCCGCCCTTGGAGACGGTGCCGATGTGCTGATCCGGGTTCAGAACACGGATGCCTTCCGACGTCTGGATGTCGCCGCCCGTGACGACGCCAGGCCCCTGCTTTTCGATGCGGAGCACATGGCGCTTCGGCTGCGCACTGTGGAACACGACGGACTTGAGATTCAGGATGACGTCGGTGACGTCTTCCTTGACGTCGTCGACGGTCGTGAACTCGTGGAGCGCGCCGTCCAGGCGAACCGCCGTAGCGGCCGCACCCTGCAACGACGAGAGCAGCACGCGACGCAACGAGGTGCCGATCGTGACACCGAAGCCACGCTCGAGCGGTTCGCACACGAACTTCCCGTAGAACTCGGTGTGCGCGTCGCGATCCTCTTCGACGAGGGACTTCGGTCGGATGAGGTCGCGCCAGTTGCGGGCCTGCATGGTCTGGGTCATTCGGGCTCTCTCCCTGCTTCTCTTTGTTCGCCGGCGTTCACGCTCTGGAGCGCGCGGCGGAATCTAATGGCTGCACCGCTGGTGGACCGATCGGATGATCGTCGGCAGTCAGGGGCGATGCGGGCGCATAGCGACAATCGTGCCCGCTGTAAAGACCCCCGCTCCGAGATCGCCCGGCGCGAGGGCCGAACGATTAACGGCTGTAGAACTCGACGATGAGCTGCTCGCTGATCGGGAGGGTGATTTCCTCGCGAACCGGCAGGGTCTTCATCGTTCCCGTGAAGCTCGCTTTGTCGAGCTCGAGCCACGAGATCTGGCCGCGGCGCTCTGCGCCTTCGACCGACTCCTTGAGACGCGGGATCGTCCGGCTCTTCTCGCGGATGGAGATCTTCTCTCCGACCTTCGCGAGGTAGCTGGGGATGTTCACGCGCTTGCCGTTGACCTGCACGTGACCGTGGAGCACCAGCTGGCGCGCTTCCGCACGGGTCGCGGCGAAGCCGAGACGGTAGACGACGTTGTCGAGGCGGCGCTCGAGAAGGCTGAGCAGGTTCTCGCCCGTCACGCCCTTCATGCGATCCGCGCCCGCGAAGTACTTGCGGAACTGACGCTCGAGCGTGCCGTAGATGCGGCGAACCTTCTGCTTCTCACGCAGACGGAGACCGTACTCGCTGAACTTCACGCGAGCCTGTCCGTGCTGCCCCGGGGGGTACGGACGACGGTCGAAGCTGCACTTGTCGGTGTAGCAACGATCGCCCTTGAGAAAGAGCTTCATGCCTTCGCGGCGGCAGAGCTTGCAGACGGGACCGATGTAACGAGCCATGACTTCGTGTTCCTGCTGGTGTCGCTGACGAAAGTAAAATCAGACGCGACGGCGCTTCGGCGGCCGGCAGCCATTGTGCGGAATCGGGGTGACGTCACGAATGAGCGTCACGCGAAAGCCGGCGATCTGGAGCGCACGGAGCGCGCTCTCGCGACCCGCGCCCGGGCCGCGGATGAACACTGCGACTTCGCGCATGCCGTGCTCCGACGCCTTGCGGGCTGCGTCTTCGGCGGCAACCTGCGCGGCGAAGGGCGTGCTCTTGCGCGAGCCCTTGAATCCACGTGCACCGGCCGACGAGCAAGCCACGGTGTTTCCGTAGACGTCGCTGATCGTGACGATGGTGTTGTTGAACGACGCCTGAATGTGGCAGATGCCCTTCGGGACGTTCTTCTTGACCTTCTTCTTGACCTTGCCGCCCTTTGAGGGGGCGCCGCCGCCTGCCGGTGCTGCTGCTGCCTTCGCCTGAGCCATGGAATCCTCTGTCTCGTCTCGGAGTGGTGAGAGTTACTTCTTGGTCGCCACGGCGGGGCGCGCGAGCTGGATGCCCTTGCGCGGTCCCTTGCGGGTGCGAGCGTTGGTGTGCGTGCGCTGTCCGTTCACGGGCAGCCCGCGGCGATGACGGAGGCCGCGGTAGCAACCGAGGTCCATCAAGCGCTTCACGTGCATCTGCACTTCGCGACGGAGATCGCCTTCGACCTTGTACTCGGCGTCGATGATCTCGCGGATCTTGCGAGCCTCGGCCTCGGTGAGGTCTTGAGCCTTCTTGTCGAGCGGGACACCGGCCTTCTGGCAGATGACCACGCTGTTGTTCGCACCGATGCCGTACAGGTAGCGGAGCGCGATATGGATGTGCTTGCGACCAGGAAGGTCGACGCCTGCAATTCGAGCCATGTGACTATCCCTGCCGCTGCTTGTGACGCGGATTTTCGCAAATCACGCGGACGACGCCCTTGCGCCGAACAACTTTGCACTTGTCGCAGATCTTCTTGACCGAGGGCCTGACCTTCATCGCCGTTTCTCGCATCGAACGCGCGCCGCAGCGCGCGAGGTTACTTGTGTCGGTACGTCACACGACCCTTGGTAGGGTCGTACGGGCTGACTTCGACAGTGACGCGGTCGCCCGGAAGAATTCGAATGTAGTACTGCCGCATGCGGCCCGAGATGGTCGCGAGGACGGCCAAACCGTTGTCGCACTTCACGCGGAACATCGCGTTCGGCAACGCTTCGACAACGGAGCCTTCG
>CBIHQZ010000134.1:0-10328 GCA_966212315.1 uncultured Myxococcales bacterium | reverse complement strand
GCCGCGCGACCGGTGAGACCGACACGACGCCGACCGGCGCACTCGGAAAGATCACGCAGCTCACTTTCGGCGTGGCGGCACCCGGCAGCGTGACGGTGAATCTCATGAGCGCGAACCTCACCGCCGGCGTCGCGATCCACAGCGCCGACCTGCTCACCGATCTGAAGTCGGGGTACCTGCTCGGCGCGAAGCCACGTCAGCAGTTCTACGCGCAGTTCTTCGGTGTGCTCGCCGGGTCGCTCTTCGTGGTCCCCGCGTTCCGTCTGCTCGTTCCCGACTGGCAGATTCTCGGCACCGCGGCCGCGCCTGTTCCCGGTGCGCTCTCGTGGAACGCGGTCGCGCAGGTGCTCGCGCGCGGCATCTCGCAACTGCCGATGAGTTCGCGCTGGCTCATCCTCGCGGGCTCGACGCTCGGCATCGTGCTCGTGGTGCTGGAGCGAACGCTGCCGAAGTACAAGAAGTACATCCCGTCGGCGACCGGCCTCGGGCTCGCGTTCACGCTGAGTTTCGCGAATGCGTTCTCGATGTTCGTCGGCGCCTGCATCGCGCTCGTGCTCGAGAAGCGGAAGCCCGCGCTGGCGGAGCGCTACGTGATCCCGGTGAGTTCGGGAATCATCGCGGGGGAGGGGATCATGGCGGTGCTCATCAAGATCCTCGAGCGGCTGCACGCGTTGAGCTGAAGCGAGCCCACGCGAAGCGAACCGGCACGCCGAGAAGCATCACGCCGAAGGCGACCCACGCGGTGCGTGTCACGTCGTTGACAGCGCCCGCCAGCAACGCGAAGGCGCCGCAGAGGAAGAGGACCGGGACGAGCGGATAGAGCGGCACGCGAAACGGGCGCGCGACGTTCGGTTCGCGGCGGCGCAGGACGAACACGGCGAAGACCGCCAGGATGTAGAACGGAAAGAAGCCGACGACGAACGCATCGGTGAGCTGCTCGAACGATCGCGCGCTGACATAGAGCGCACCGAGGGCGCCGCTGATCGCGACGGCACGCATCGGTACGCCGCGAGTCGGTGACACTTCGCCGAAGGCTCGCGGGAACAAGCCGTCGCTCGCGAGGGGCACGAAGATGCGCGAGCCGGTGAGCAGCGATGACATGCAACCGCCCACGCACGAGACGAGCACGAGCACGCTGATGAAGCGCCTGCCCGCGTCGCCGAGCGTGAGTGCGGCGACGTTCGCGGCCACCATGTTGCTCCCGGTGCTCGAGCGTCGCAGCCCTTCGATGCCGAGTGCCCGCGCGTAGCCGGCATTGACGGCGAGGTAGAGCACGACGATCGCGACGGTGCCGATGAGCAGTGCGCGCGGAAGCGTTCGCGTCGGATTGCGCACCTCGCCCGAGAGCGCGGCGAGATCGGCCCATCCGTCGTAGGCCCACATCACCGAGACGAGCGCGGTGAAGCATCCGCCGAACGTGGCGGTCGTTCGAAATCCGGGCTCGGGCGCAGGGAGCACGCTGCGAACGTCGAAGCGCACGGCGACGAACAGACCGACGCACGCGACGAAGAGCACGCCCAGATACTTCGCCGCGGTGATGACAGCTTGCTGTCGTGCCGATGATTTCACCCCGGCAAGATTCGCAACGGTGCACGCCGCGACGAAGACCATGGCGGCGACGGTCTCGCGTTGGCGATCGGGTGCGAGCCCGAGGGAAGCCCCGAGCGCTTCGCTTGCGAGTCGTCCGAAGCTTCCGACCGCGCTCGGAATCAGGAGCGTGAGCTTTGTCCATCCGAGCAGGAATGCGGCGGTGGGGCCGTAGGTGCGACGGAGGTATTCGTAGATCCCGCCCGCGCGCGGCATCATCGCAGCGAGTTCCGCGAGAGAGAGCGCGCCGCACAATGCGATCACGCCTCCGGCGAACCACACGGCGAAGGCGGCATCGAGTGTTCCGGTCAGTCGCGCGACGGTTGCCGGCTTCTTGAAGATGCCGGTGCCGATGGTCGCGTTGATCACCAGGAGGATTGCGAGCGCGGCGCCGATCTCCCGCCGAAGGGATGCCTCGCCGCCGTTCGCGCTCGGTGGTGTGGAACCCATCTGCTTCGAGCGTGCGGGCGGCGCTCGCGGCCGGTCAATTCCGGAAGATGCGTTTGTTCCGTGCGCATCCCGTATCCGGCGTCTTGATCGGGATCATCGCGCGCATGGTGGGCGGACGAGGCACGCGGTTTGCGATGCGCAGTGATCGTGACATCCAACGCGTACATCGATGATGCGCACGCAGCCTCTCCGCGTGACACCCCCGATCGCCCGCGCCGGCATCCGCGGATTCGCGCGCGGCACGTCGTTTTCGCACTGCTGGCGCTCGTCGTGCTCGGTGTCGTCGGCACCGTCGTCGCGGCGTACGCGATGGCGCCGCGCCGTATTCGCACCGAGTTCGAGCGAGCCGTACACGAACAGTGCACCGAGTGCGTCGTGCGGGTCGGTTCGATGGATGTCTCCTTGCTGCGCGGACGCGTGAGCTTTCGTGATCTTTCGATCGCGGACCCTGCGCCCACGCCGCGCGTCGTGATTCGTGCGCGTGAGTTCTTCGTAGACGTCGCGCCCCTCTCGCTCGTGCGCGGCACTCGTCACGTCGAGCGCGTACTGCTTCGCGATGCGCACGCGTATCTCGTGGCGCGCAAGCCGCCGCATCGTGCGAGCGTCGGTGTTTCCGACGGCCGGGAGTCGCGTGCGACGCGGGTCGATCGCATCGACGTCGAAGGACTCACGGTCCACGTCCTCTCACGCCTATCGCGCGAGATCGACAGCGCGCCGCAGGTTCGAGTCGACGACATTCGCGGCACCATCGGCGCATTCGGTTCGAGCCCCGGTGTCGTTCGCGAACCGACGCGTATCGAAGCGAGTGCACGGCTTCAGGGGCAGGGGGATCTGCGCCTCACCGCCACTGCGGATCCGGCGCGCCCCGATCTACCCGCGCACATCGATGCGGACCTGCGCGGGTTCGAACTCGGGCGGCTCGCGCCGTACATGACGGCCACCGCGCGCCAGCACGCGACCGGCCACGTCGATCACGCTCACGCTTCGATGGTGATGCGAGGGCAGAACGTGGGGGGAACGCTCACCGCACGGTACCGCGACTTCGAATTGCACTTCGACGCGTCACCCGATCGCCCCGCGTTGCTGACGTCGTTCATGAACGTGGGCGAGCGCTTCTTCACCGATCGCAGCGACGATGGGCACGATGGCCACGAACCCGCTGCGCGCATCCAGAGCCACCGTTCGGAAGGAAAGCCGCTCATCGACTTCCTCCTCGAAGCGATCCTGCAAGCCACCGAGCGGCTCGTTCGTTCGTAGTGCTCGGTCAGCTGCGGTGCGTGGGCTCTTCGTCGGCGTCGACCGGTGCGCCGCCTTCGGCCACGGTTTCCCCGTCGCGCATCACGAGCGACACGGGTGTGACCGACGCGGCCTTCGCGACGGCGTCCGCGAACTCGCGCGACTGCGTGGTGATCCACCACTGCGATCGGCGCGCGACCTTGGCGATCAATGCGGCCAGCGGCGCGAACAGATCCGGATGCAGACCGGTGTCGGGCGAATCGAGCGCGGTGAACGGCGCCGGCCGCGGCGACAGCAACGCAGCCGCCACGCAGAGGTACTGAATCGCGCCGTCGGATAGATCGCGGGTCGTGACGACGCGGTTCGCGCCGGCGACGCGAAGTCGCAACTCGAGCACGCCGTCGTTCGGATGCACCGCGAGACGCGCACCCGGAATCGCCGCATCGATCGCCGACTGCAGGGCCGCCGCGTCGCCGCGTTCCTCGATGGTGCGCAACGCGCTCGCGAGATCGTGCGCGTCGGTTGCCAGCGCCATCGTTCGCACCGCGGGCGAGGGGCGCCTCGAAGGGGCCGATTCGTCGCTGCGAAAGCGCGGATAGAACCGCCACTCGGCGAGCTGATCGCGCACCGAGGTCGGTTCGACGAATCGGTAGCCTTCGGTCAATTGCGAGAGGAGCGACTCCGCGCCGTCCAACTCCGCGGGCGAGATCACGCGCGCGCCTTCGCCGTTGCGAACGAGCCCCGAGATGGAAGTGCGCTCCATGTGAACGATCCGTCGCGCGCGATCCTTCGTCCACACCCGCTCGTCGCGCACCGCGGGCTCGAGACCGAAGAGCGTCGGCCGTTGGTGCTCGTCGATCGGCGCGAGGGTGATCTCGTATTGCAACGGCGGGAGCTTCACCGCGAGCGTGCAGCGCGTGGCATCACTACCGTCGCCGCTTGCGAAGAGCGACGCGCGCATTCCGCCGTCTTCCACCACGGAGCGGGCGAGCGAACCGTTCGCGGCCGCGTGCAGTACCCGCAGGGCGCGCGTGAGGTTGCTCTTGCCGGCGCCGTTCGCCCCCAGGATCACGTTCACCGCGAACAACGGCAGTCGAAGGTCGCGAATCGAGCGGTATCCCGTGATGTGCAATTCGGAGATCGACACGCCGCGAGTGTACCGACGTCGCGTCGACAACCGTTCGAAGAACGACGCGGCGCTCACGCGTCACACGACGCGACGGTATGCTTCGCAGCGTTGCCGAACGCTCGCACGAATCTCATGCCGACGAACCGAACGCTCACGATGCTGCTCGTGCTCGTCATCGCCGCGATGTGCCTTGCGTTCCCGCTCGCGCGTGCATCGGCATCCGAACTCGCGGAGGCACCGATCGCGATGCGCGTCGATCACATCCCGTACGGGCCCGAGCGGCTCGCGGCGATGGCGGCGTACTCACTGCGGCACTACGGCGAGTCGACCTGGCGTCTGACCCCCCGCGCGATCGTTTTGCACTACACCTGCGGCCCGTCATTCGCGTCGGCCTGGTACACGTTCGCGCGCAATCGCCCGCACAACGGCGAACTCCCCGGCGTGTGCGCGCATTACATCGTCGACCCGCACGGGACGGTGCACGAAGTCGTTCCGCCCGAAGTCCGTTGTCGTCATGCGACCGGGATGAATCACGTCGCGATCGGCGTGGAATTCGTGCAGCGATGTATGCGCGGCGGCGCTCGAATGGCCGAGCGGGAGATGCTCGCGCGCACACCGCAGATGGAAGCGGGCATCCAGCTCGTCCGCGCGTTGCAGCGGCGATTCTCGATCGCGAACGATCGCATCGTCGGCCACGCGATGGTCAATCGCAGTCCGCTGTTTCTCGACCACCTCGGACTCACGAACGACCACGGCGACTGGCGCGGCGGTGCCGTGCGCGAGTTCGTTCGACGTCTCGATGCGTCGACGGAGCGACCCTGATCGACGCATGCGGGTCACCGCGGGGAAGTCACGCTTGACAGTTGCGAGTACAATCCCGCATTCAACTCCCGCGAGTTTCCCCGCACGGCACACACGCGAACATGGCGACCGGCTCCGACAAACGCACCGAGAGTCTCTTCATCGAGATCACGACGCCCGGCCGTCCGTCCGTGCTTCGCATCCGCGAGGGAACGTCGATTCGCATCGGTCGTGAGCTGACCAACGAGATCGTCATCGACGATCCGTTCGTGTCGCGGCACCACGTCGAGATCAAGGCCGAAGGCCGGCGCGCGATCGTCACGGATCTCGAGACCCGCAACGGAACGCTTCATCGCGGGCAGCGCATTCACGAGTTGGCGATCGACGACGAGGCGATGCTGCTGCTCGGGCGGCACGTGTCGGTGCGCATCACGGTCGGCGACGAAACGCGCCCGCACGTTGTCGCCGCGAACGGTCTGGTGGGCGGCAGCGTGGTGATGGAGAAGCTTCGCAATCACATCGCGAAGGTCGCTTCGACCGATCTCACGGTGCTCATCGAAGGCGAGACCGGCACGGGGAAGGAAGTCGTCGCGCAGGCGCTTCATTCGGCATCACAGCGCGCCCGCGGAAACTTCGTCGTCTTCGATTGCGGATCAGTGTCGCCGAACCTTCTCGCCGCAGAACTGTTCGGTCACACGAAGGGCGCATTCACGGGCGCCGCGGGTGCTACCGAAGGCGCGTTCCGCCGCGCGCAACGAGGGACGCTGTTCCTCGACGAGATCGGTGAACTCCCGTTGGATCTTCAGCCCGCGCTGCTTCGCGCGCTCGAATCACGCGAGGTCAAACCCGTCGGCGGCGACACGTACATCCCCATCGACGTTCGCGTCATCGCCGCGACGAATCGCGCGCTCGAGGACGAAGTGAACGCAGGGCGCTTCCGTCGCGATCTGCTCTTCCGACTCGCCGTCGCGCGCATGAAGCTTCCGCCGTTGCGCTCGCGCACCGAGGACATTCCCTCGCTCGCTCAGCATTTCGCGGCGCGCCTCGGCGCGATGCTCGCACCCGAGGTCATCGCTCAACTCGACAAGCGCGCGTGGATGGGAAACGTCCGCGAGCTGCGCAACGTCGTGGAGACGGCGGTGCTCATGAACGGTCCTGGGAAGATCGTGACCTCCCTCGGCGACGAATCGTTCGAGCCGCAGGAAGAGAACATCACGCTCTCTACGTCATCGATGCCGCGCGCGACGATCGCACCACCGGGCGCACTCCCGTCGCTGCCGGCCGGGCTCACCTTCCAGGATGCGAAGCAGGCGGCGGTCGACGCGTTCGAGAAGGACTACCTGCTCAAGCTCTTCATCGACTCGGACTACAACCTCTCCGAGGCGTCTCGCCGGTCGGGGGTCGATCGCGGCTATCTGCGAGAGTTGTATCGCAAGCACGGTCTCGATCCCGCGCAGCTCCGCGCCCAGAAGAAGCCCGGCGGCTGAGCCTCCGCGGCGAGTCGGCGCGCGCGGGAGAAATAAAAAACGGCAGCAAGGTTGGCGGGGGGGACGCCACGGCTCGCTGCCGCTGGTTCGCTGTTATTACACGTGTCGTGCCACCCTTTTTCAGGGGTCGCGACGTGGAAATCACGCGAGGAATCGGCGCGCGGCCGAGGCGGGCCGCAGCGCACTTGCAACGCGCGCTTTCACATCTGAAACGGCGCGCGATGCGAGCGCGAGCGTACCATTCGCGTCGATGCGCCCGTGCTCGCTCCAACTCGCTGCAGTCGTCGCACTCTCACTGACGGACTGCACCGGCCGCGCGCTGGTGCAACCCGATGGCGCGTCGCCGACCGATGCGGGCGACGCACTCGACACGGTCGACCTCGTCGACACTGCTGTCGTCGACGTTGCGCCGATTCCCGATGCACGCGCCGCGAGCGCGCCGCTCGTTCAGTGGGTGAACCCGTTCATGGGGACGGGCGGACAAGGCTTCGGCACCGGCACCACGTTTCCCGGCCCGCAGACCCCGTTCGGCATGGCGCGCCCCGGCCCGGACACCGCGGACCCTGACGGCACGCCGAACTTCTCGCACTGCAGCGGCTACTCGCACGGCGATCGGCTCGTGCAGGGCTTCAGCATGACGCGCATGAACGGCACCGGGATCTCGGATTACGGCGCGATCGCGCTGATGCCGACGATCGGGATGACGGCCGAGAAGACGCGGCAGACCGGCTATCGAACGCACATCGATCACACGATGGAGAGCGCGTCGCCCGGCTTCTATCGCACGCACCTTCCCGACACGGACATCGACGTCGAACTCACCGCGACCGATCACGTCGGGTTGCAGCGATTCACGTTCCCGGCGGCCAGCGACGGCGTCGTGATCCTCGATCTCGGTCACACCATCGGGGACGTTCGCATCGATCGCGCGCATCTCGATCGCAACGTCGCGACGGGTGAGATCACCGGGAGCGCGCGTTTCGTCGGCGGCTACTCCGATCGATTCGGTGGCGTCGCGGTGTACTTCGCGATGCGCACTTCGCGCGCTGCAGCGAGCGTCGGAACGTTTGCCGACGGCGTGCTGAACGACAACGGCGTCACCACCGACGTGCCTTCCAGCGGCGCGTATCTGCACTTCGACACCAACACTTCGCGCACCGTCACCGTCGCCGTCGCGCTCTCGTTCGTCGACGCCGATCACGCGCGCGCGAATCTCGACGCCGAAGCCGCGGCGCTGGACTTCGACGCCGTGCGCACCGCAACCGAGGCCCGATGGGAGCGGGCGCTCTCGGTGGTGCACATCTCGGGGCGCAGTGAAGACGAGTTCCGCACGTTCTACAGCGCGCTCTATCACACGCTGCTCATGCCCACGCTCGCCACCGAGAGCGACGGCACCTACCGCGGCATCGACGGCACCGTGCACACCGCAACGGGCTTTCGCTATTACACCGACCTCTCGCTCTGGGACACGTTCCGCACCGAGCATCCGATGCTCGCGTTGCTCTATCCCGAGTACCAGCTCGACTTCGCGCGTTCGCTCGTCGCAATGACCCGCGATGCCGGCTACCTCCCGCGCTGGCCGCTCGGCACCGGCGAGACCGGCGGCATGCTAGGTGACAGCGTCGACATCGTCCTCGCGGACAGCTGGATCAAAGGCATTCGCGACTACGATCTCGCGTCGGTGTATCCGCGCCTTCGCGCCAATGCACTCGCGCCCGCGGCCGATGGCGTGCCGAGTGGACGCGGCGGCGTCGAGACATACGTCGCGCGTGGCTACGTGACGATGGAAGCGGGCGGGCGATCCGTGTCGGAAACGCTCGAGTACGCGTACGACGACTTCGCACTCGCGCAGCTTGCCGATGCGGTCGGCGAATCCGCCGATGCCACGATGTTCCGCGCGCACGCGGGCAACTGGCGCAACCTCTTCGACCCGGCGACGAAGTTCATTCTCGGGCGTCACGAAGATGGCCACTTCGAGACGATCACGAACGACACCGTCTGGCAGGAGTACTACGCGGAAGGAAACGCGTGGCACTACAACTTCTACGCGCCGCACGACGTCGAAGGCATGGCCACTGCGTTCGGTGGACGGGACGCGATGCGCGCGCGACTCGACATGTTGTTCACGCAGACGCAGCGGCGCGGAACGAGCACCTTCCTCCCGCTTCCGTACTACTGGCCCGGCAACGAACCGTGCATCCACACGCCCTGGCTCTACGCCGCGCTCGACGACGGCGCGAGTGCAGCGCGATGGACGCATTGGATCGCGAACAGCTTCTACAACTCGACGCCGACCGGTCTTCCGGGCAACGACGACGGCGGCACGATGAGCGCCTGGTACGTGTTCGCGGCACTCGGAATATTTCCGGTCGCAGCGACGCCCGATTATCTCATCGCGTCGCCGATGCTCACGCACGCGGAGATCACGCTCGCAACGGGCACGCTCGTGATCGACGCACCGGATTCGAGCACGCGCACGTTCGTACCGCGATCGGTGCGTTGGAACGATGCGGCGCTCGCCCGGCCGCGCATCACGCACGCGCAACTCACCGGCGGCGGAACGTTGCGATTCGAGCTGGAGTGATCCGCGACCGCGGCGACTACCAGTGTTCCCAGTGCCAGGTCTCGGTCGGCACCGTGCGACGGAAGCCGAACTCGCGCGCGTGACGTTCGAGCCATCGGAGTGCACCCGGCGCGGTGACGTTCAGATCGAGCGCGTGACCGCTCTGATGATTCGAATGACCGGGCAGCGCCGCCAGGTTTCCGCGGCCGGCGCGAAACGCGGCGTACAGCGCGCGCTGATGCTCCATCGTGCGGAACCCGCTGATCACGCGGAGCCCGATTCCTGCGCGCGTCGCGGCAGCACGCATCCGTTCGAACGCATCGGCGGTGTGCACTTCGACCGGCTTTCCGTCGACCATCGTGACGGTGCAGCCGAAGGCCCGCCCTTCGCGGTAACCCGTCACCGGCCCGGGTTGCACACGGTAGAACGCACTGTCGAGCGCGCCGCGTGAACCGCCCGCCGTGCGTCCGCGTCGCGCACCGGTCGCGCGCGCTGCCGGCGGCTCGGGAAACAGCTCGCCGCCCACGATGTCGTCGTTCTCGCTGTCGTCGTCGTCCGGCGCAGCTTCGTCTTCGCTCGGCGCGAGGGCGAGCATCGGTGGCGGCGCGCATGCGGGAGGCATCACGAATGCCGCGGGAACCACGGGCGGCATCGCTTCCGCGGACACCACCCCGAGCGCCGATCCGCCGAGCATTCCGCCGAGCAGAAGCCCGAGTCCGCTCGCAGCGAGAACGCCATACCGCGAACGCAATGTGCCCCTCCCGGTCGTGCCGTTCGGCAGGGCTTCGTTCGGCGCCGTGTCCATCGCTCGGGTAGAGGTAGCAAGTCGACACGCGCGTGTGCAACCGTCGTGGACGAAACCCCGATCCGCGCGACATGCTTGCGCGCGTTCGCGCAGCACCGATGCCTCGCCATCCCGTTCCACCGCAGTCGTTCGACAAGACGCTCGAAGCGCGCGCCGCCGCGCTCGGCAGCGCTCGCGACACGTTCCAGCAGAACCCGAACAGCACCATCGAGCCGCAGCGTGACGCGCACGATGCCAACGCGTCCAAAGCCCTCGAGATGCTCACCGCGC
>CBIHQZ010000133.1:0-10340 GCA_966212315.1 uncultured Myxococcales bacterium | reverse complement strand
TGAAGGTGCGTGGCTTCCGCATCGAACTCGGCGAGATCGAGAGCGCATTGCGGCGGCACGACGCCGTTCAAGAGGCCGTGACGGTAGTCGATACGACTCCCGATGGGTCGAAGCGGTTGGTCGCGTACGTGGTGCCGAACGCCGAAGCGGCGCCTGTGCGGCAGATCGCGATGTTGCGTCGCGAGGGCATGCTCGAAGGCCTGTCCCACAGTGAACTTCCGAACGGGTTGCTTGCCCTTTATCGCAATCGCGCGGAACTCGATTTCCTCTACAGCGAAATCTTCGAAGGCACCGGCTATCTGCGGCACGGCGTCGTGCTTCGCGAGAACGACGTGGTCTTCGACGTCGGTGCAAACATCGGCATGTTCGCGATGTTCGTCCACGCGAGCTGCCCGAGCGCGCGCGTGTTCGCATTCGAGCCGATCCCGGCGCTCTATGATGCGCTGCGCGCCAACGCGACGATCCAGCAGATTCCTGGCGAAATGCTGCCCATCGCGCTCGGGAGCCGAGAAGAGCAGACAACATTCACGTACTACCGCAACAACTCCATCCTCTCGGGTCGATTCGCGGATGCCAACGCCGAGGGTGGCGTCGTGATGGCGTTCCTGAATGGCAAAGCGGACTCCGGCGGCGCTGCCGGTGAGGAGATCGACGCGCTGGTGCGCGAGCGATTGAGTGAACGCCTCGAGGTGACCTGTCGCGTGCGCCGTCTCTCGGACATCGTTCGTGAGCGCGGGCTCGATCGCATCGACCTGCTGAAGATCGACGTCGAGAAGGCAGAGATGGACGTGCTCGCCGGCATCGACGATGCCGATTGGCGCGTCGTTCGTCAGGTCGTGATCGAGGTACACGACATCGAGGGCCGCCTGGAGTTCGTGAAGTCACTGCTGGCGAGGCATGGCTTCCAGGTGGCCGTGGAACAGGACGCCGCGCTCGGCGGAACGGGGCTCTACAATCTCTATGCGACGCGCGCCGACGCGTCCTCCGATGCGCGACGCGTGTTCACCACGCCGGTCGCCGGGCCGTTCAGCAGCGTCTCGAGATGGACGGCTTCGCTTCGCAAGTCCCTCGCGAGCGCGCTGCCCGATTACATGGTTCCGTCCGTGTTCGTGCCACTCGATGTCATTCCACTCACATCGAGCGGCAAGGTCGATCGCAAGGCTCTCCCGCCCGCGACGGCCGCGTTCGATCGCCGCGAAGCAAGCGCGGTCGCACCGCGAAACGATATCGAAGCGCAGATCGCCGCGATCTGGTGCGAGGTCCTCGGTCTCGAAAGCGTGGGCGTCGAAGACAGCTTCTTCGAACTCGGCGGCCACTCTCTGCTCGCGACGCAGATCATTTCGCGAATTCGAACTGCGTTCCAGCTCGAGGTCCCGCTCAAGGACGTCTTCGCGAATCCGACCGTCGCGGGCCTCGCCGAGGCGCTCGCGCGCGCGAAAGCATCGCGGCAGGCGGGCGATCGGCCGAGCGGCGTCACGACGCGGAGCCGCATCGCAGCGCGACTTCCTCGAGCCGCTGCGCTCGAGAAACCGCCGAAGAGAAATCCAGACGGCATGTGACGTGCGGTCGCTCGCCGTCGCGCGCGTGAACGCACCGACCACAAAAGCGAACGCAAACGTCGCACACGGAACGAGCAAAGGGGTCTGCGCGGGAGATCGATGACAAACGCCGACGAGTCGAAGGCCAGTAGCATCACCGACGAAGAGGACGTCTTCCTCGCACCGCTCTCTTTCGCGCAGGAGCGCTTATGGCTCCTGGATCAACTCGATCCCGGCGACGCGGCGTACATCGTTCCGACGTCGGTTCGGCTCGAGGGGGCCGTCGACGAGGACGCGCTGTTCGACGCGTTCGAAGAGATCGTCCGACGCCACGAGGTTCTCCGCACCACACTGAACGTCATCGACGGCTCGCCGATGCAGGTCATCCATCAGCCGCGCAAGTCGCCGCGCCGAGTGATCGACCTTCGCGCGATGCCACGGAGCGACGCCGAAGCCCGCCTGGCGACCCTTGCCGAGGAAGAAGGCCGGGCGCCGTTCGACCTTTCGACGGGACCGCTGCTCCGGACGACGCTGATCCGCATCGCGCCGAACCTCAGCGTGTTGCTTCTCACCATGCATCACATCGTGACCGACGGCTGGTCGTCGGCGATTCTGCTGCGCGAACTCACCGCGCTCTACGCAGCATTCGTAGCCGGTCAGCCATCGCCACTGCCCGACCTTGCCGTGCAGTACGCGGACTTCGCCGAATGGCAGCGCGAGTACCTCCAAGGCGAGACCCTCGAGGATCTCCGTGCGTACTGGCGCCGACAACTCACCGGTGCGCCGACCGCGGTGGAACTGCCGTTCGATCGCCCGAGACCGCCGGTGCAGCGTCATGTGGGCGCCGAGCATGTTGCGACGATCCCGAAGTCGGCGATCGCGGCGCTGACGGCGCTCGCACAACGCGAGAAGACGACGCTCTTCGTCACGCTGCTTGCGGCATTCGACGTGTTGATGGCGCGCTACTGCGGCCAGACCGACGTCGTGGTGGGAACCGCGATCGCGAATCGCAACCGCGAGGAGATCGAGCCGCTCATCGGCTTCTTCGTCAACAGCCTGGTGCTGCGGGTCGACACCTCGGGCGATCCGCCGTTCAGTGAAATCGTCCGTCGAGCACGCCGCGTCGCGATGGACGCGTTCACGCATCAGGACCTCCCGTTCGAGCAACTCGTGGCGATGCTCGCGCCCGTTCGCGATCCGAGTCGCAATCCGCTGTTCCAGGTGATGTTCATTCTGCAGACGGCGCCCGAAGTGCGCGTCGAACTGCCTGGGATCGACTTCGTCGCAGAGGAGTACGAAACCGGCAGCACGCGCCATGATCTCCGGTTCTCGATCGAGGATCGACGCGGCGAGTCCATCTGCAAGGTGACGTACAACGTCGATCTCTTCGACGCCGACACGATCGTGCGGATGACGGAAAGCTTCGTGCTCCTGCTGACCGCGTGCAGCGAGAACGCCGATCAGTCGATCAGCCGCCTCCCGCTGATGCCCACGAGCGAGCGGCATCGATTGCTCGTCGAGTTCAACGACACGGCCGCGCCCTTCCCCGCCGACGCGCTGATGCACGACCTGTTCGTCGCGCAGGCGGCCCGGCAAGGCGACGCGCCAGCGCTCGTATTCCGCAACGAGACGTTGAGCTACCGCGAACTGGAGCGACGCGCGCGGCGTATTGCGCACGCCCTCCGGGCGCACGGCGTAGAACGCGGGACGCTCGTCGCCATCGTGATGCAGAAGGGGTGGGAGCCCGTCGCCGCGATGCTCGGCATTCACATGGCCGGCGGCGCTTACCTCCCGATCGATCCGCATCTGCCGCGCGATCGAGTCGAGTTCCTGCTCTCGCATGCAGGCGCGACCGTCGCGCTCACGCAGTCGTGGCTCGAGCCGCTGCTCGACTGGCCCGACGTCGCGCGATGGGCCGCCGACGAAATCGCACTCGCGCCGGGTGAACCGAGTGCGTTGCCGCGCTTCGGCGACTCGAGCGACCTCGCGTACGTGATCTACACGTCGGGATCGACCGGCCGGCCGAAGGGCGTCGCGATTGCGCACCAGGGAGCGGTGAACACGATCGTCGACGTGAACACGCGCCATCGGGTCGGCCCGGGTGATCGCGTGCTCGCGCTGTCGGCGTTCAACTTCGACCTCTCGGTGTACGACGTCTTCGGCGTGCTCGGCGCGGGTGCGACCATCGTGATGCCCGACGAAGCGGGCGTGCCCGATCCAGCGCCATGGGCCGAACTCGTGCGCGTGCATCAGGTCACGTTGTGGAACTCGGTGCCTGCGCTGCTCGAGATGGTCGTGACGTACGCCGCAGGGCGCGCGAACGTCGATCTGCGCTCGCTGCGAACCGTCTTGCTCAGTGGCGACTGGATCCCGGTCTCTCTGCCGGACCGGATCCGTGCGCTTGCACCGTATGCACGCGTCACCAGCATGGGCGGTGCAACGGAAGCTTCGATCTGGTCGAACGACTATCCGATCGAACGAGTCGAGCCATGGTGGACGAGCGTCCCCTATGGCCGGCCCATGACCAACCAGCGCTTCTACGTACTGGACGATGCGCTCGAGCCCTGCCCGGTCGGCGTTCCCGGCGACCTGTACATCGGCGGTGTCGGCCTCGCGATCGGATACTGGAACGACGCCGAGAAGACTGCGGCGAGCTTCGTCACGCACCCTCGCACGGGAGAGCGGCTCTACCGAACAGGGGATCGAGGACGTCACACCCGACACGGATGGATGGAGTTCCTCGGGCGAAGGGACTTCCAGGTCAAGATTCGCGGCTTCCGCATCGAGCTGGGCGAGATCGAGAGCGTGCTGCGCGCGGTAGCCGCGGTGCAGGAAGCGGTCGTGATGGCGCGCGAGGACACCCCTGGCGACAAACGCCTCGTGGCCTACGTGGTCGGCACTGGCGACGCGAGCTTCGACGAATCCGTCCTGCGGGAACGCCTCTCCGCCAAGCTTCCGGACTACATGATTCCATCCGCGTTCGTGCGCATGGAGGCCTTGCCGTTGAGCGCCAACGGCAAGGTCGACCGCAAGGCACTTCCGGCCCCGAACGTCGGCGGCGACCCCTCCGCGGGCGATGCACTCGCAGCGCCTCGGGACGACCTCGAGCAGTCACTCGCCGATCTCTTCTCGCAGATCACGCAACGGCCGATAGGAATCCATCAGAGCTTCTTCGACGCCGGCGGCAACTCGCTGATGGCGACGCAACTCGCGAGCCGCATTCGAATCGTGCTCGGCATCGACATCCCGCTTCGATCCCTGTTCGAGGCACCGACCGTCGCGCAACTCGCAGCTCGCATCCGCGCGACCGATGCGACGCCCGAGGGATTGCCCGCATTGGTGCGCGCCCCGGACCGACATCGTGCCCCCGCGTCGTTCGGGCAGCAGCGCCTGTGGTTTCTCGATCGACTCGAGCCGAACAGCGCCGCGTACAACATTCCTCTCGCGATCCGCATCACTGGCAATCTGTCGGTGACGGCTCTCGAACGGGCCCTCGCGTATGTCGTCCGGCGACACGACGCGTTGCGCACCACGTTCGCCGAAGACGATCGCGGCGTGATGCAGATCGTTCACGACGAGATCGGCTTCGTGCTCCGCCGGGTCGATCTCTCGTCCCTCGACGATGCGACGCGCGAGGGCGCACGCCGCCGCATGATTCACGACGAAGCCGTTCTGCCGTTCGACCTCGACGCCGGTCCCCTCGCGCGCGCCACGCTCGTCACCTGCGGCCCCTCCGAGTGGCTCCTGCTGCTCACGATGCATCACATCGTGTCCGACGGCTGGTCGATGAACGTCCTGGTGCGCGAAGTCGCGCAACTCTATCCCGCGCTGGTTCGCGGCGAGACGGCGACACTCGAACCGCTCGGCTATCAGTACGTCGACTACGCGGCGTGGCAGGCGTCGCAACTCGGGGACGTCGCGATCGAACGCGATCTGACCTACTGGCGCGAGCATCTGCGCGGCGCGCCGAGCGCGATCGAGCTTCCGACCGATCGCGTTCGTCCGGCAGTGCAGACGACGCGTGGTTCGATGCTCTCGGTCGAGTGGGACGCGGCCCTCGGGCACCGGCTGCAGCAGCGGGCGCGCGAGCACGGCGCCACGATGTTCATGGTGCTGCTCGCCGCGTACGCGACGCTCCTGGCACGTTACTCGGGGCAGCGCGATATCGTCATCGGGACGCCGATCGCAAACCGCACCCGAGCGGAGTTCGAGGACCTCATCGGCCTGTTCGTGAACACGCTGGCGTTGCGGGTGAACCTTGCCGGCGAACCGACGTTTGCGGAATTGCTCGCTCGCGTGCGGGAAAGCGCGCTCGGCGGCTTCGCGCACCAGAGCGCCCCGTTCGACAAAGTCGTCGAGGCTCTGCAGCCTCCGCGAGATCTGAGTCGAACGCCGCTGTTCCAGGTGATGTTCGTGATGCAGAACGCCGGTCGCGAACCGATCGACGCGACGGGCGCAACGATCGAACCGCTCGAGGTCGACTTCGGGATCGCGAAGTTCGACCTGCTGTTCACGCTCGACGACGCCGCCGGGCTGCGCGGTTTGCTCGAGTTCAATACCGACCAATTCGACACGGCGACTGCCCAGCGCATCGCTCGGCATTTCGGCGTCGTCCTGGAAGCCGTCGCGCGCGACCCGCAGGTTCGGATCGATTCGATCCCGCTCGTCGACGAGGACGAAAGGGCGCAACTCGCGCGATGGAATGCCACCGATCGAGACCTCGCGTGGCGGGGCGGCCTGCATACCTGGGTCGAAGCGCAGGTGCGTCGCACGCCGGATGCGATTGCGCTGAGTGACGGCCAGCGTGAGTTGACGTACGCGCAACTCAACGCCGATGCGAATCGACTCGCGCGTCGTTTGCGCGCGCTCGGCATCGGGTGCGACGCGCTCGTGGGCGTGATGATGGACCGCTCTATCGAGATGGTCGTCGCGCTCGTGGCGGTCGTGAAAGCGGGCGGTGGCTATGTGCCGATCGACCCCGAACATCCGGAAGCGCGTCAGCGGTACGTGCTCGAAGACAGCGGCGTGGGTGTCCTCCTGACGCAATCGCATCTTCACGAGCGCGCCGCGGCGGTGAGTGCATCGACGGTGCTCGTCGCGGTCGATGCCCACGAGGAGCGCGCACAACTGGCTCGCGAGAGCGCCGACGATCTCGAGCTGAGCATCGACCCGATGCAGCTGGCCTACATGATCTACACGTCGGGTTCGACGGGTCGTCCGAAGGGCGCGATGAACACCCACGTCGGCATCGTCAACCGGCTGCGTTGGATGCAGGACGAGTACGGTCTGAACGCAACCGACGTCGTGCTTCAGAAGACGCCTTTCGGATTCGACGTATCGGTGTGGGAATTCTTCTGGCCGCTGATGACGGGTGCACGGCTCGTCATCGCGCGTCCCGGTGGGCATCGCGATCCCGGCTACCTCTCCGATGTCATCGCGCGCGAGCGCGTCACCACGCTGCACTTCGTTCCGTCGATGCTCGCGGCCTATCTCGCCGACTCGAATGCGGCCTTCGCGCCGAGCGTCCGTCGTGTGATCTGCAGCGGCGAAGCGTTGCCTTACGAACTTCAGCAGCGATTCTTCGCGCGCAGCGCAACGTCCGAACTCCACAATCTCTACGGCCCGACCGAGGCGGCCGTCGATGTCACCTACTGGGCCTGCGAGCGGACCGGGATGCGCCGCACGGTTCCGATCGGTCGACCCGTTGCGAACACGCGCGTGCACATCCTCGACGAGCGCATGCAGCCAGTGCCGCTCGGCGTGGCCGGAGAGTTGTTTCTCGCCGGCGTCCAACTCGCGCGTGGCTATCACGGTCGTGCCGATCTGACGGCAGAGCGCTTTGTTCCCGATCCGTTCGTCAGCGACGGCGGACGCCTCTACCGCACCGGTGATCGCGCGCGCCGGCTTCCCGATGGCAGCATCGATTATCTCGGGCGTGTCGACTTCCAAGTGAAGGTGCGTGGCTTTCGCATCGAGTTGGGCGAGATCGAAGCCGCGCTCCTGCAGACCGACTGGGTGCGCGAGAGCGTCGTCACCACGAGGGACGTGGGCGAGGGGGACAAACAGCTCGTCGCATATCTCGTCGGATCCGATGCACCTCGAACCGCCGGCGAACTGCGTGACGAGCTGAAGAAGACGCTGCCGGACTACATGATTCCGAGCGCCTTCGTGTGGCTCGAGGCGATGCCGCTGAATGCGAGCGGCAAGGTCGATCGTTCGGCGCTGCCGACACCCGATCTCGCGGATACGCGTGAGCAGGCCTTCGTCGAGCCGCGAAATGAAGTCGAAGAGGCCATCGCGTCGGTCTGGCGAGATCTCTTGCGCGTTTCCCAGATCGGAATCGACGACAACTTCTTCCACATCGGCGGTCACTCACTTCTCGCAACGCGCGTCGCGAGTCGGCTGAAAGCCGCGCTCGGCCGCGAAGTCCCCCTACGGGTGCTGTTCGAAGCGCCGACGATTCGCGATCTCGCGCGTTCGATGGAGCACCACGTCGTCGCGACGGAAGGACCCATCGAGTGCATCGACCGTGGCTCCGACTTGGAGCTGTCGTTCGCGCAAGAACGCATGTGGTTCCTCGATCAGCTGAATCCCGGCACCTCGACGTACAACATGCCGGCGATCGTCGAGTTGGAAGGCGCTCTCGATCCCGACGCGTTGCGTGCGGCGATCGACGCAGTCGTCGCGCGTCACGAGACGTTGCGCACGACGTTCCGGTCCCAGCACGGCAAGCCCGTGCAAGTCATCGCGCCGAAGATTCACGTCCCATGGAGCATCGAGTCAGTCGACACGAACGCTGTCCGAGGCGCCATCGAAGCCTTCGCGCGCCAGCCCTTCGATCTGGAACATGGGCCGCTGCTGCGAACGCGGGTTCTTCGCGTGAGTGCCACGCGTCACGTGCTCATGCTCGTCATGCATCACATCGTCGGAGACGGCTGGTCGTTCGACGTGCTGCTTCGCGAGGTCGCTGCGATGTACGCGTCAGCGTGCGCCGGCGCGCCGCCACATTTGCCGCCTTTGACCGTGCAGTACGCCGATTTCGCCGCGTGGCAGCGCCGTACGCTCGCGGGCGCGCGGCTGGAGCGAGAACTCGCTTACTGGAAGACAACGCTCATGGATGCGCCGGCGTCGCTGGACCTGCCGACGGACCATCCGCGCGCCGTGTTGAAGGGCGATCGCGGTGGCACGGTCGACGTGGCCATCGGCCGCGCCGTTCGCGAAGGCGTCGAACGCATTGCGCGAGAGAGCGGCACGACGCCGTTCATGGTGTTGCTGGCGGCGTGGGCCGTTCTGATGAGCCGTCACAGTCGGCAGAACGAACTGGTGATCGGCACGCCTGTCGCGAATCGACGACGCGTCGAGACCGAACCGCTGATCGGGTTCTTCGTGAACACGCTGAGCATTCGCATCGATCTCACGCACTCGCCTTCGTTCGCGGAACTCCTCGGACGCGTGAGGGCAGCGACGCTGGGCGCGTTCGACCATCAGGACGTCCCGTTCGAGCGTGTCGTCGAGGCTCTCGGGGCCGAGCGCGACGGCTCGCGCACGCCGGTATTCCAGACGCTTTTCGCGTTGCAGAACATTGGACGCGAGGCGATCTCGTTGCCCGGTCTCACGATGCGCGTGATCGACGAGGGAACCGGGAGCGCGAGGTTCGACCTGTCGTTGGCTCTGACGGAAGCCGCGGATGAATTCGCCGGCGTGCTGGAATACGACGCAGCGCTCTTCGAGCACGATTCCATCGAGCGCTACGCGACGCGGTACATCGCACTGCTCGGAAGACTCACGGCCGAGCCCGATCTATCGGTCGATCGCATCCCGCTGATCGTCGACCGCGAGCAGCGTGAGATCGACGCGTGGACAACTACGCTGTCCGCATCCGCCGAGGCGAACGACGCCTTGCTCGCGCACGAGCAGCTCGCATCGTGGGCACACCGGACGCCGGATGCGATCGCGTGCATTGCGGGAGAGACCTCGCGCACGTTTGCGGAAATCGACGCGCGTGCGAACCGCCTCGCGCACGTGCTCCGGCGTGCCGGCATCGGGCCCGAACGGCTCGTAGCGATCTGGATCGAGCGAGATGCCGACCTCGTCGAAGCGCCCCTCGCCGCGCTGAAAGCCGGCGGTGCCTATCTCCCGCTGGACGCCTCGACGCCGCCCGCACGCGTCCGAGCGATGATCACCGACGCGGGTGCCTCCGTGCTTCTCACGACCCCGGCGCTGGCTGCGAGCATCGCGAACGAACCCACTCGCGGCGTCGAAGTGCTCACCCTTCCTGCGGCGCACGAGCGAGCACTGCAGGAACCATCGACGCCGCCCGATGTCGCCGTCGATGCTTCGAACCTCGCCTACGTGATCTACACGTCGGGATCGACAGGTACGCCGAAGGGCGTCGCGATCACGCATGCCGGCCTGCGACACCTCGTGAACACGCGCCGTCGGCTGCTCGCGCTCGACAGCGGCGATCGCGGCAGCATGATCGCGGCGTTCGGGTTCGATGCTTCGGTGTACGAGAGTTGGCCGCTGCTTTCGGCTGGCGCGAGCGTTCACGTCGCGCCGTCCGAATTGCGAGCCGACCCACGCGCGATCCGTGACTGGCTTGCGCAATCGCGGATCACGGTGGCCTTTGCGCCGACGCCGCTCGGCGAAGCGCTCCTCGAACAAGGCGTCGAGACAATTCCGTCGATGCGGATTCTCTACGTGGGCGGCGATCGCCTGACGCGCGGGACGACCGACAACGCTCACTTCGAGCTGTTCAACGAATATGGCCCCACCGAGTGCACGGTCGTCGCGACCACGGGT
>CBIHQZ010000132.1:0-10382 GCA_966212315.1 uncultured Myxococcales bacterium | reverse complement strand
CACGTGAAACGGACTCGACCCGATCGCGGGACGTGTGCGCATGGTTGCTCCGCGAGCTTCGAGTCGAGACGCGGCGAGAGCAAGAGAGGGGCCGCCGTTTCTACGGTCGACGTTGGTACGTAACGTACTCGGCACGGTCGCCGGGCCGGCGTTCCATGACGATCCAGTCGCGCGCGTCGAACGCTGGAAACTGCGTGTCGCCGGTCGCGTCGAAGGCGAGTTCGGTGAGGATCATGCGAGTTGCGCGAGGGAGCGCGAGGCGGAAGATCTCCGCGCCGCCGATGATCATCGGTTCGTCATCGTGTTCGCGCGCTCGGCGAATCGCATCGTCGAGCGTGGTCACGACTTCGCGATCCGCCGCCGAACCGCTCACGTCGCCGCTGCGCGAGACGACGATGTTGCGACGTCCGTCCAATGGCGCACCGGTTTCGTCCCACGTCTTGCGCCCCATGATCACCGCGTGCCCGAGCGTCACGCGACGGAAGTGCGCGCGATCCTCGGGTAGATCCCACGGCAGCTGACCCGCGCGCCCGATCACGCGATTGCGCGCGACCGCCGCGACCAGCGTGAGTGACTCGCGCGCGGCGGCCACCGTCACGCTCGCCCGCACCGCATCTTGTCGGCCTCGCGCCGTGTCTCTTCGATCTCGCTCGCGAGTTCCCAGACGCGCGTCTTGTACATGAACCAACCCGCGATGCTGATCAGTCCCGCGCTGATGGTTCCCCAGACCCCCGCGAGGAATCCGAACGCAAAGCACGCGACGCCACCGACCGAGAGCGCGACGAAGAATCGTTGGTACACCGTGCGGCGTCGCAGATATCCGGCATGAATCGCTTCGAGCCGCACGACCGATGCGTCGTAGGCTGCGATCCGTTCGTCGATGTCGTCACGTGACGCCATGCCGGTTGCGACGATGGCCGACGCACCCCACGGCGGTCAATGCGATGACTGCGCGCCTGCGGATTCGGCGCGCGATCGCAGCGTAGCTGGCACACTTCGATGCACAGCCATGAGTGAGACGAACTTCGACGAGGGTGCGGTCTGTATGCCGAACATCGGCATCGGCGAACGACGGAAACGAATGCGCGTCGCGTACGTGGGCCTCTCGGCCGGTGCGCTGCTCGGTGCGTTCCTGGTCTTGCGTGTCGATGCGCATGCGCCGCGGCTGGCAGTGTTCCTGCCGTTCGTCGTCGGGGCCTACGGGTACTGGCAGGCCCGCGCGAAGACGTGAGTGAGCCTTGCGTCGCGCGGTCTGCGCGACATGGACTCGGGCAGTGAGTCGATCCAGGACGCGAAGGAGTTGGCGCGGGTGCGGCAACAAGCGATGAAGGTGCACGCACAGGCGCTTGCGACGGCGGCGGTGCTCACCGTGATCACGATGCTGATCCCGTAGCGCGGGCAATCTCAGCGGGGCGTCTGCGAAAGGCGCGGCGGCAACGAGGTGCGAGGCGTGCGCCAGCGAAGCTCGAGGCGCGTCGCAGCGTTGCCTTCCCACGCGCGTTCGACGAAGCGCGCGTCGATGTCGCGTGCGCCAGCCGCTTCGAGAATGCCTTCGAAGAATCCCATCGTCTGGAACGAGGCCGCCTGCTCGGCGCTGTCGCCCATGAAATAATTGATGGTCACTTCGGAGTGGCCGTCGATCAGGCTGATCACGTCGAGTGCTTCGAAGTCGAAGTAGGTGCTGCGGAGAACACGGAAGCGGTTGACGGTCTCGACCGGATCTCCGTCCGCGACGAGCAGTGGTTGCGACGCGTGCAGCGGCGCGGCCGAGAGCCGTCCCCACATGCGAACGGCACTGACGCTGCCGTCGGCGACTTCGCGCAGGATCGCGTTGCCCATTCGCTCGAACGTGCTCATCGGATACCAGCCGTCGGGTTCGATTCGCGCATGCACCAGCGCGATGTCGTCACGATCGAGATGCCGCGACCAGTCGACGTTCTTGTTCCCGCGGATCATCCGCACGTAATCGACGAACAAGACTCCTTTGACGTGTCGGTCCACTGCGATCTCCAGGCGTCGGTACGACGACTTGCGCTCCACACAAACCGAGAGAAATTCGCAGACGCGCTTCGAGAACACAAGCACCGCAGCTGCGTCGTTCTGCGTCGTTCTGTCGGTGCTTCACGGGGTCTGTGTTAAGAGCGGCGCCCCATGTCGGCACAGAAGGGTTCCCTCACCTACACGCGCTTCTACGTCGACGGGGAACTCCCCGACGACTTCGCGGAGCAATTCTTCGCTTCCATTCAACATCACGCGATGCGCCCGCTCGAAGCCGACGAAGACGTCCCCGAGCGCTCCGGCTGGACGCGGATGGGCGAGCCGTTCGAACTCGATCTCGACATCGAGAACGTGTTCTCGGATCGCTATCTGAATCTCGGCCTGCGCACCGACCGGTGGGTAATTCCCGCGCCCATGCTGCGCGCGAAACTTCGCGAAGCCGAGACTGCGATCCTGCTGAAGAAGGGACGCGAGCGTCTCTCTCGCAAGGAGCGCACGGAACTGAAGGAAGTCGTCGCGCGCAAATTGCGGCGGCAGCTGACGCCGACGACACGCGCGGTCGATCTCTCGTGGTCGCTCGATGAAGGCGTGGTGCGGTTCTTTTCGCAGGCGCGCGTCGCGGCCGGGACGATGGAAGAACTCTTCACCCGAACGTTCGAACTCAAGCTCGTACGCGAGACGCCCTACACCCTCGCTGCGCGTCTCGGTCTCAGCGAAGCGCAAGAGAAGGCGTGGCAGTCACTCGATGTGACGTCGTTGCTCAGCGCGGAGAACGCATAGGCATGCAACTCGTCGATCGCATCGAGAAGCGTCTGTTCGTCGGGCGCGAATTCCTCCTCTGGCTCTGGTTCGAAACCGAGATCTTCGAAGCCACGCTGTCGACCCGCGACCACGGCTCGTTCGGTATGTGGGTCGAGAAGCAGTTCGTGATTTCCGAAGCGAAAGAAGTCACGCGCATCAAGGGCTCGCAACCGGTGGGTGGACGCGAGGCGAAAGAGTCGCTGTTGCGCGGCAAGCTCCCAGAGGTCGCCGGGCTGCACCTGTCGATGAACGATCAGGACAGCACTTTCGTGCTCAAGGCAGAGAGCCTTGCGGTCTCGAGCCTTGCGCTTCCGACGGTGCTCGGTGGCGAAGAAGAACCGCCTCCCGCGCTCCTCGAGCAGGCGAATCGACGCGGCCCGAAGAAGAAGCGTGGTCCGCGCGTGGACGAGGGCGACGTGAAGCGCGAGGCGTTCGAAGAGCGGATGAAGCTCACGCGTGAGTTCGAGTCGTTGATCGAAGCGCTCTATCGCGACTTCCTCACGCTGCGTCTCGGTCCGGCGTGGAAGCAGACCGTGATGCCGGCGCTGCGCGCGTGGGCCGCGGGCGACGAAGACTTCGAGGTGGGTGCCTATCGACGTGCGCGTACGAAGGCGCTCGGCGTCGCGCGGAAGTAGGTCGACGGCATCGCTGCTGCGAGTTCTGGCGCACGCTGGCGCAGCAACAATCGAAGATCTCGGGGATTCGTGAGTGATCGGCGCGGCACGCGACGTGCTCATGCGCAATCGTATGACCTCTCGCTCATCCGTCTTCTTCGCGTTCCTCGCAGTTCTGGCCGGCGCATCATGCGGAGGGCCGTACACAAGCGCCGACGCAGCGATCGATGTCGCGAACGCAGATGCTGCGAGGTGTCCGGCGACCCACGGCGGACCTGCCACACTCGCGGTCACCGTCGACGGCACCGCGGCGAGCTTCTGCAGCGCAGAGTCCGCGTCGCCGGCCAACGGCTCGTCGCGAGAGGTACGGATCGTCGGTCATCTCCCCGAGCCTCCCAACAGCGCCGACGCGGGTGGCGCGTTCGGAATCGTTCTCCGTCTCGACCCGGCTCGGATCGCGGGCTCGATCGGTCAGCCGCTCTCGATCCGCGGCGACACGACGTTTCATCTCCCCCCGGATGCAGGCTTCTATTCGTACTCGTGGGGCGGGTGGGACTACGCCGCGGACGCCGGTGCATCGCCCGCGGTCATCGCAGCGTCACTTACCTTCGGGTGCTTCTGCTCGCAGTACGGCGATCAACATCAGCACGTCGAAGGCACCGTCACGATCACGGCGATCGACGGCACCCGCGTCGCAGGGCACGTGCATCTCGATGTGAGCGGCAATATCCCGATGTGGAACTCGGGCTTCCCGCATGACCACGTCGGGACCGCCGATGCCGACTTCGACGCGCAGATCTCGAACTGACCGCGTACCGCTGTCCGATCACGCCGAACGTCGGAGCAACTCGGGCACCGGGAGCTTCGCGCCATCGAGGAGTGACGCGCACCACGCAAGCGCGTCTTCACGCTTCTTGCGCGGCGGGGCACGTCGCTGCGATTGCTGCGACACGCGGCCGACGAAACCGGGGGGCCGCCGAGCTACTCGACTCGCCAGGTCATCCCTGCGGCACGAAGGCGCTCGAGCAGGGTCGTGCCCATCGCCGATGCCGGTGTCAGCACGCCGCCGGGGGAGGTGAGCGCATCGCTCGCAAGGCACAGTGCGGACTCGCCGAGCATCTTCGCGGTCTCGCCGTACCCGGGATCGCTCGTCCCGACGACGATGCCGGTCGCGCGCGCGCCATCGTCACTCGTCGCGCGGATCGCGATGCGAAAGAAGCCCGTGTCGCGCGCCTGCTTGTTCGGCCCTTCGCCAGGCTTCGGTAACGCGCGCGCGAGCAGACGTCGCGTCGGCCCGATCGCGAGAAGAGTCATCGCGGCGCCGAAACCCGCGCTCAGCGCGGTCGCGGCCACGAGTGCGCCCGGCCCTTTCCCCATGTCGGTCGCTTCGCCGTAGCGGAAATCGCGGCCGTACGGATACCCGAGCAACGCGTTCGAGCGCCGCACGACGCGCGTGTTCACCGCGGCCATCACGAACGGCGCCGTCCATCGCCCCGTGTCGGCATCGCGCGACGGACCTTTCTGATCGCTGCCGTCACTTCCGCGCGGCGCGCCGGCGGGATCCAGCGCGTACGGGTCGCCGAGAATGCGCCGCACCGCCGGGTCCTTCACCTGCTCCATCATTTCGATCGCGCTCGCGATCGTTCCGCCACTCGCGCCGCCCTTCATCTTGATCACGCGGAGACGCGCCTCGCGCAGCCGCTTTCCCTGGGCGCGAAAGTGTTCGTGCACCATCAACGTGCCGAGGTCGGACGGAATCGAATCGAACCCGCAGCAATGCACGATGCGCGCGCCGCTCGCGAGGGCGCGCTCGTGATTGGCATCGATGCTCGCGCGGATGAAGAGCGGCTCGCCGGTGAGATCGCAGTAGTGCACGCCGTGCTTCGCGCAGGCGTCGACGAGGGGACGTCCGTAGCGCGCGTACGGCCCGACGGTCGTGCACACGACACGCGTGCGCTGCACCATCGCGTCGACCGCGGCGGGATCGAGACTGTCGACGACGACGAGCGGGATCTCGCGCGCGGAAGCATCGATCGCGACAAGGCCCTCTCGAATCGATTCGAGCTTCGCGAGGCTTCGTCCCGCGAGTGCGATGCGCACCGGTGCGCGCCGTCCGACGAGATACTCGGCGACCAGTCGTCCGGTGAAACCGGTGGCGCCCAGAAGAATGACGTCGAACTCTTTGCTGCGCGCTTCGTCGTGATGGCTCATGCGCGCGGAGGGTAGGGGAGGCGCGCGGGCTTGTCGCGGGCGACGGCGTTCAAGCGCCCGGGCAGCGAAACCCGGTCATCGTGCCGGCGAATACCTGCAGCGTGTAGGCGCCCATCACGGCGCCATTCGAGCGGAACGTCGAGGCGAAGACCGTGTACTCGCCGGTCGTCGTGGGGGTGAACGTGACGAGCGAGCCGTGTCCGTGGAATCCGCCGGCGCCGTCGTCGTTGAAGTGAACGTCCTGCCCGTTGATCGCGACGGAGAGATACGGATCGAAGTCGGAACCCATCTCCTCGCACATCGTGATCGTCACGGGTTCGCCGGCCACGAGGTCGATCGCCAGGGTGTCACTTCGATACGAACCCCCGCGTCCCGGGATGGCGATGATCGGATCCGTTGCGGTCAGCTCGCCCTGCACGCGGCCGCCGATCACGAGGGCGCCGAAGTCGACGACGCGCGCGCCGCAGCCAGTGCTCGCGATTGCGGCGGCGAGGAGCGCGCTCGTTGCAGTCGAACGAGGTCGATGCGGTCTCATGCGGCGATCGTACGCGCCGGCGGACTGAGCGACGAGAGGTTCACGATCGACGCCGCGCGCGCCGCCAGGCATTCGTCGCGACGGAGAGCCAGTTGCTCGCGTTCAACGGGATGAGAACTGCGAGCATGTCACCACGATGATATTCTGGATTTCGTGATTGATAGTAGCGAATGTGTGGATCGCTCAGCATGGTGCTGTCGATCGTCGCCACGCCTTCGCGCAGCCGACGCGAGGCGCCGACGCAGATCCCGCGATCGGCATCCCAGCGGCTGCCATAGCGGGCGCGGCCGAGCACGTCGAGGAATGCGAGGACGTCTTCGGGCGTCTCGCGATCGTACCGAGGCCAATATTCCCCGAAATTCCGCGGGAGCATCAAATACGTCTTGTAGCTGAACGTGTCGTAGAACAAATAGGTCGGCGAAAACGGGTGCAGCAGCTTCAATCGAAGGTAATAGAGAAATCCGATCTCCTGGACGAGACTGAATCCGCGCACGCCTTCTTCGAAGATCAGGTTGCCCGAGTACAGCACCTGACGTCGCTCGCCCCGGAATTCCACGGGGTAGAAGTCGATGCCGCCGATCCCTACCAGCGCGCCGTTCGTGCGATCGCGGATGAGCACGAAGACCTTCTTCTCGTCGATGCTCGTGTCGAAGGTTTCTTGTGTGGTGTCGGTGAATCGCTCGGCCAGCGACCAGATCTCGTCGCGTTGCGACCTCGTGAGGCGAGGAACGGCAATCGCCTCGATTCGGAATCGTCCGCGCGTGAATCGCATGATCGCGTAGTTCCCACACCAGCCGCGCGTTGCGCACGAAAATCGCGCGCGTCGCTACGGGGCGCAGCAGTCGAAGATCTGCGCCCGCGCCGAGAGGCCATTGGCGCCTGCTTCGTTCCAGACGACGACGAATCCGCGATCGGTTGCCGCGATACGCGGGCTCTGCGATTCGGACGGTCCGACGAGCAGAGGGATGCCGACGGCGCCGTTGCGATCGACGGTTGCGACCTGCACCCCGGTCGCGCGGTCCGAACGCTCGGCCGCGACCAATGCGACGTCGCCCATGCGCGTGATATGTCCGCATCCGCTGCGAGGCGCGGCGAACGAGTTCGGAACAGCACGCGTGACGGCGCCATCGCGGACCAACGCGAGCGAGAGTTCCAGCGACATTGCGGCCGTCAGGACCAGGAGCGTGCCGCCTATTTCCGCCGCGCCACAGAGTCGGCTGTCCGATCCGAGAGCGGGTGCGAGGTTCACGGAGGGCCCGATCGTGCCGTCGGCGGCGATCGGATACGCTTCGGCCATCGCGCTGAACCACACGCCGCTCAGCATCCACCGCGCGAGGCCGTCGTCACCGACTACTCGTTCCGGCGGCGAACGCGGCGCACCGTCGGCGAGCTGCTCCCATACGACCGGACTCGGCGTCGTTCCGAGTCGCGCGCGATAGAGCGGCGGTGGCGTGCTGTACGCGTTGGTTCCCGAGAAAGCCACGAACCCATCGGCGACCGGCGCGGCGTCCCCGTAGAGTTGCCAGCCCGAAATCTCGGCACGCGTGAGAGATCCGACTGGACGCGCATCGGCGTCGAGCCACCGCACGGCGGAGTCCATCACGACGAGGCCTGCGTGCGCGTACGAGTTCCACGTCACGCGTGGCGACTGCAGCCCGCCTAGTTCGTCGCGTCGCACGATCGCGCCGTCTCGCGAGACGACCACCAGCGCATTGCCCGCGCCGGAATCGAACACGACGAGAATCTCGCGGCCGGTCCACGCGACGTCGGGCATCTGACCGAAAGTCCCGCCCGACACGTCGATCGCGCTCCCGATCGGACGGCACGCGGCGAAGTCGGTCGTGCACGCGGCGGGTACGTCCATGACGGCGACATCGCGCGGAGCCGCATCGACGACGCTCGCGCTGTCATCGGACGGAACGAACAACTGCGAGCGCGCGCCGCATGCAGTGAGGAGGAGCGCACAACCGAACGCGAAGTTGACCCGAGCCACGGGCGGATGGTGGCACGGGCGACGTCGCGCGAGGGACCCGACGCCGTTGTTGCCGGTCGTCATTCGCGCGATCGAGTCGGCCGCGCGGGTTTCGACATTCGCGCGCGATTCGACGATGGTTCGCGCCGATGACCTCGCTGAGCGTGAACGTGAACAAGGTGGCCGTGCTCCGGAACTCGCGGGGCCACGCATTTCCCGACCCGGTCGACGCCGCGCGTGTGGCGATCGCCGCTGGATGTCACGGGATCACCGTCCACCCGCGTCCCGACCAGCGACACATTCGGGTCGACGATGTCGATCGCATCGCGACTGTGCTCGGGTCGGTCGAATACAACATCGAAGGAAATCCCTTCGCCCCGCCGCGCGGGAGCTACCCGGGATTCACCGAACTCGTGCGCCGCGCGCGACCCGCGCAGGCGACGCTGGTGCCCGACGGCGACGCGCAACTCACGTCGGATCATGGCTTCGATCTGGCGCGCGACGCGGCGCGATTGGAACCACTGGTGCGTCTCTTCGTCGACGCGGGCGTGCCCGACGTCGAACGGGTGGCGGAAATCGGCGCGGATCGCATCGAGATCTATACCGAGCCATTTGCGAGTGCGTTCGCCGCGGGCGATGTCTCGCGAGCCCTCGACGATTGCGTGCAGACTGCGACGCGTGCGCGCGCGGCGGGGCTCGGCGTGAACGCGGGACACGATCTGAACCAACAGAATCTCGGGACGCTCGTCAGCGCGATCCCGTTTCTGGATGAGGTCTCGATCGGGCACGCGCTCTTCGGCGAGGCGCTCTACGACGGTCTCACCGAGACGGTGAAACGTTACCTCGCGATTCTCGCGCGACGCTGACAGCACACGTTGAACGTGGACGACCGCTCGCCACGCGCATCGCGTATCATCGCGGCCGCATGATCGACTCCATCGAGCTCGTTACGTTCGATTGTTTCGGCACGCTGCTCGACTGGCGGCAGCCGCTCGTGTGGCTCGGACTCGATCCCGACGAGGACTGGGCTGCGTTCGAAAGCGAATGCCGCGATCTGCAGCATCCCGCTCGTCCGTTCATGAATTACCGCCGCGTGCTCGGCGATGCAGCGATGCGCGTCGCGCCGATGAGCAGCCCGCTTCAGCGCGAGACGTTCGCGCGCAGGTTCGGCGAGGCCCCGGCGTTTCTCGACGCCAGCGCGCTGCCGCTCCTTCAGGACATCGTGCCGATCGGCGTGTTGTCGAACTGCGATGCATCGCATCAGCTCGACGCGATGAAGTCGCTCGGCGTCGCGTGGGACGTGAGCGTTCTGTCGGAGCAGGTCGGTGCCTACAAGCCGCATGTGCAAGCCTGGGACGCGATGGCAGCGATCGTGCGAGAGACGATGCAGATCGCACCCGAGCACTGGTTGCACGTGTCTGCGTTCGACGATTACGACCTCGCGATCGCCCGTTCGTTCGGCCTCCGGACGGCGTTCGTGCGGCGCGCTGCAACCGGCTCCGACACGGCGGAGGCAGACCTCGTCGTCGAATCACTGCACGCCCTCGCGGCGCGCTTCGCCGACGCGCACGACGGGCCGATCACGTACGAGGTCACCGCGACACCACGCGACGCCGAAACGGCACTCGCGTTTCGATCATGGATGGAGCATCGCCATCTCGACGACGTTCTCGGCACCGGATTGTTCCGCAGCGCGCGCCTCGACCACGACGGTTCCCGGTTCCGCGCGGTGTACACCTTGCGCCGGCGCAGCCTGCTCGACCGATACCTGACGGAGCACGCGCCGCGCCTGCGCGCCGAGGGGATCGGGCGCTTCGGCGATAGTGTTTCATTCGAGCGCGCGGTGTTTCGCGGCGTCACGAGGCGCAGGTAAACGGCGAACGGCCCGGTCGGCCGCCGCGGCGCGTCACATGAAGTAGAACGGGATTTCCATGCGCAGGGGGTGGCAATTCCAGGCGGTTGAGCGAGACTCCCGCGCATGGCCGCCGACGACAGTACCGAGGGTTTCGACGCATCCACTTCGTCCACCGAGTCATCGAGCGAAGCGCCGATTCTCGAGCCGCAGGTCCGGAGCTGGCTCGAAGCGCGCTTGGATTCGGCGGGACGTGATGTGACCGTGGCCGTTCAGGCAATGCCGGGCCGCTGGCTGTTTCGCGTCGAGTCAGGCGCGATTTCATCGACGATCGAGCACCAGACTCGTCGGAGCGATTGCGCGTCAGTCGATCTCGCGAGCGCAGTGCGTCGGTTCGCA
>CBIHQZ010000131.1:0-10447 GCA_966212315.1 uncultured Myxococcales bacterium | reverse complement strand
CTCTGGGCCGGGGCGCTTGTTGGGCCGCGCGCGGGGGGCGCGGGGGGGGGGGGGGCGGGGGCACCCCGGGGACTCCGGGCGGGCCCTGGGCCGCCACGACCGCGAGCGTGCGCTCCCGAGACGCGGCGCTGATGACGGGACCGAGAAACGCAGCGGGGTCGTCGGGCGCACCGATGTGCGATTCGCGTGCGATGAATGCAAGGCGATCGATCAGCGCATCGGCAACCCCGCGCGACACGAGCACGCGACTGGTGGCGGTGCATCGCTGCCCGGCGGTGACGTAGGCCGCGAATGCGATCTCGCGCGCGGCGCCGTCGAGATCGGCGTCGTCGGTCACGATCGCCGCGTTCTTGCCGCCCATCTCGAGTGCCAGCAAGCGTCCGGGCCAGGGCGCGCTCTGTTCGATGATCGCGCGCCCGACATGCGTGCTGCCGGTGAACATCACTGCGTCGACGTCGGCGTTGCCCACGATCGCACTCGCAACGCGCCCGTCGCCTTGCACCACGTTCACTACGCCGGGGGGGAAGCCCGCTTCGTCGAAGCAGCGGGCCATCCATTCGCCTACTTCCGGCGCGCGCTCGGAAGGCTTGAACACGATCGTGTTGCCGGTCGCGAGGGCCGGGACGATGTGCCCGTTGGCGAGATGGCCGGGGAAGTTGAACGGGCCGATCACCGCGCACACGCCGATCGGGCGGTAGCGAATCGCCGAGCCGTCCGCGAGGGTGTGCGACTTCACCAACTCGATCCCGGCGCCGAGGGTGATGTCGACCTTCGCGATCATCGTGTCGACCTCGGTGCGCGCTTCCCACATCGGCTTGCCGATGGCGCGCGCGATCGCGATGGCGATCTCTTCTTTGTGCGCGGTGATCGCACGGGCATACGCACGCAAACGCTCGGCGCGTTCGGACGGAGCGCACTTGCGCCACGCGCGCTGCGCACGGCGCGCGGCACTCACGGCGACGCCCGCGTGGGCGATCGCGAAAGGCCAGGTGCCGAGCGTGTCGTCGAGATCCGCAGGGGAGATGCACACGATCGCACCATCGGGTGATGCAGGGGCGACGAAGCGCCCGTCGATGAAGTCACCGCGAGCGGTGCGCGGCGGTTGATGCAGCGTCGTCGTCATGGCTGCTGGCTCTACCGTTGCGTGAACGCGCGCGCAACGTGACGCGTCGCCGGCTGCACGATGGATGGCAAGCCCCCTTGACGCGCACCCGGTGATCCCGATCGCACTGTGACGCGTGCCAGAGGGCGCAGCGCGTTGCGCGAACGAACGGTGATCGCGAGAGGTGATCCATGCGGATGACGACACGCGGAAACACTCGAGCCGGCGCGCGCAGACTCGGGCTTATTGCCAGCGGGACCATCGCGCTCGCGCTGGCGGGTGTCTCGAGCGTGAACGCGAGCACCCTCAACGACGGCCGCCCCGAGCATCGCGTCGCCGCGTGGGCCGGTGAACGCGCCGTCGAATCGGCGTCGATGAAGCGGGAGATCTCGACCAGCGACCAGGTGGTGCGCACGCGCGCCGAGCCCGGTGACGCACCGCTGGCACTCTCTGCCGCGACGGTTCCGACGAGCGGAGAGGCGGCGTTTCACGGCCCGTTCGAGTCGTCTCGTCGCGAGGGCCCGCTCGCGCGCGGTGGCGGGCCGCGCGTATCGACGCAATCGATCAGCGCGGACGAGATCGGAACGGCACGAGGTCTTCGCGCGGTCGGTGCGCGCACGATCAGCGCGCCACTCGGCTGCTCGCGCATCGAAGCAGTCGGTGCGCCGCGCGTGCGGAGCGTCGAGGTGTCGGTGAGCGACGATCAGGGCGCGACGGTTGCCCACGTTGCCAGACGCGGACGCTTCGCGATGCTGCCGTTCTGCGCGCAGGATCGCGGCGCGTTCACGGTCAGCGCGCGCTCGGTCGGCGGCACGGTCGCGGACCCGGTGCAGCTCTTCGTGCAGTAATCGAGGATCGACAAGACGAGGACCGGTGGCGGCAGGGAACTTTGCTCCTGCGTCGTCGCGGGCCAGGATCGCCCCGTTGCTCGCAGGCACGGCGCGACGCGCCACCACAGGCTCGAAGACTCGGGCTCAGAGACCACCAGCGCGGTTACGAATGACAGTAGAGTCCGCTCCATGAAGCGATTGCTCTCTGGTCGATGGATGGTCCCTGCGCTGATCGGCGCGTCGTCGTTCGCCGCTTCCGCGGGCGCCCACGCACAGGCCGCCGCCGAAGATCCGGCCCACACGATCGACGCGACCCTCGGTCACGACCGCGTCCTCTTTCGACGCGCGACCCGTCACACCGGCGGGGCGCACGACTGGACCGTGGCCCTCACGACCCGGCGCGGCGCTTGTTACGAAGTCGTCGCACGGGCGGCCGGCGACTCGCGTGTGACCCTCGCGCTCCAGGCGCGACGTGCGCGCATTGCCGAGCCCGTCTCGATCGCGAGTGGTGCCGAAGCCGCACGCGCGCACTTCTGCGCGACGCTGCCGGGGCGCGTGTACAGCGCTGTTGTTCACGCCGACGGCGCAACGCGCTGGGCACTCGCGGTGCGCGCTGCGCCGGCCGAGCCCGCGGTCGTCGCAGTGGCGAGCCCGATGCCTGCGCCGAGTTCACCCGCGCCCGCGGCCAGTGCCGCACCCGTGGCAGTCGTCACCATTCCGATCGGCGGGACCGAGAACGATTTCGTCGGCTCGCAGATCCGCGCCACCGCGCAGCCGCGTGCATCGCGCGCCATCGTCGCGGCCGAACGCGCGGTGCTCGGAACGAACGAAGCGCGGGTCGTCGAACTGCCGCTCACCGCCGGGCACTGCATCCTCGCGGTCGCGGCCGGCGTTCCGAGTGCCACCGATGTGAATCTCGAGATCGCGGACCCGGCCGGCAATCGCGTGGCCGAAGACAGCGGCCATCGCGGCGTCGAGAGCGTTTCATTCTGCCCGCCGTACAGCGGTCGTTATCGACTCACCGTGCGCATGTTCGCCGGCCACGGACTCACCGGCATCCAGGCCTTCGAGGTTCGCTGACGTGCCGACGCTCGAGAAGCGCACCCAGCTGTTCGTCTACCTCTCGGCGATCTTCGTCGCGTCGTTGATCCTCGGCGATCTCATCGGCGGCAAGGCCTTCGTGATCCACATGCCGTTCGGGCCGTGGAAATACGATCAACCGGTGTCGGTCGGACTCTTCGCGTTCCCGGTCACGTTCCTGCTCACCGACATCGTCAACGAGTTCTACGGACGCAGCGGCGCGCGCTTCATCACGTTCCTCGGGATGTGGATGGCGATCTTCGCGTTCGTGATCTTGAACCTCGCGCAGTGGCCGCACGCCGAGCCGCACTCGTATCTCGCCGATCTCGAGTTCAACAGAGTGTTCGGCGTCGGCGGGAGTCTCTTCGTCGCGTCGGTGATCGCGTACCTGTGCGGTCAGTTCCTCGACATCTACGTGTTCCAGTTCTGGAAGGCGCTCACCGAGTCGAAGCATCTCTGGCTGCGCGCGACCGGCAGCACGCTCGCATCGCAGTTGATCGACACCTTCGTGATCAACCTGCTCTTCTGGTGGGTCATCCCGAACATCGTCCACGGATCGCCGCGACCGCTCGACTGGGTCTCGAAAAAAGCCGTGGGCGAGTACGTGATCAAGTTCTTCATCGCCGTGCTTCTCACCCCCATCGTGTACGGGCTGCACGGGATGGTAGTGCGCCGCTTCGGGATCGAACCCGAACCGCACACGCCGCGAGCGGTTCCCGCGACGAGTTCTGCGGTCGCTTCCGTGCGCGAGCCGTGACAGTACGCAGCGCATGAGTGATCCGCTCGACACGGACACGTACGCGCCGTTCCGCTATCGCGACTTCAATCTCTTCCAGACCTCGCGCGCGCTCTCGATCGTCGCGTCGCAAATGCTGTCGGTCGCGGTCGGCTGGCAGATGTTCAAACTCACGGGGCGTCCGATCGATCTCGGACTCACCGGCCTCGTGCAGTTCGTCCCCGCCGCGGTTCTTTCGCTCTTCGCCGGCGACGTCGTCGATCGCCGTCCGCGTCGCGTGATCATCCAGGCGACCAACGTGCTCTTCGTCGCGTGCGCGTTGTGGCTCGTGTACGTCGCGAGACATCGCGAACTCGGCACCGGTGCCATCTATGCCGCGCTCTTCGTGTACGGCGTGGGCCGCGCGTTTTCGGGCCCCGCGAATCAAGCGATCCTCCCCGACATCGTGCCGGTCGAGCACTACCCGCGCGCGGTCGCGTGGAGTGAAACCCTCTGGCAAGGCGCCGGAATCGCCGGCCCCGCGATCGGCGGATTGCTCTTCTCCGCGACGCATCGCGCCGGTCCGGTGTTCGCGGTCGCGGCGGTGCTGTGGGTGCTCGCGGCGCTGCTCATGTTCGCGACGAACGTCCGTTCCACGCATGTCGTCTCGCGCGAGCGCGGCACCGATCGCCTGTTCGCGGGGCTGCGCTTCGTGTGGACGAACAAGCTCGTGCTCGGCGCCATCTCGCTCGATCTGTTCGCGGTGCTCCTCGGCGGCGCGGTTGCACTGCTGCCCATCTTCGCGGGGCGCTATCTCCACACCGACGCGTGGGGGCTCGGATTGTTGCGCGCGGCGCCGGGGGTCGGTGCGGCGTTGATGGCGATCTGGATCGCGCATCGACCGATCGCACGGCGCGCGGGCCACACGCTGCTCACGTGCGTGGCGCTGTTCGGCGTGGCGACGATCGTGTTCGGTCTTTCGCGCAAGTTCGCCCTCTCGTTTCTCGCACTCGTCGTCGTGGGGGCGACCGACATGGTGAGCGTCGTGGTGCGCCACACGCTGGTTCAACTCGGCACGCCGAACGAGATGCGCGGGCGCGTGAGTGCGGTGAACTCGGTGTTCATCGGCGCGTCGAATCAGCTCGGCGAATTCGAATCGGGCGTGACCGCGCAATGGCTCGGCGCGCGGGCGGCCACCGTCGTGGGTGGAATCGGAACGATCGCGGTGGTGCTCGTGTGGTCGTGGCTGTTTCCGCGGTTGCGGAAGGTCGATCGATTGCTCGGGTGACGGGCGGAGTGACCATACCCGGTCACGTGTGGGACCTCACCCCCGCTGCCGCGCGCCCCTCTCCCTCCGTCGCGCGCAGTCACTCGCGAGGCGCACGCGACGTCGAGAGAGGGGCTGAGTGAATTGATGGCGTGGGGATGATGTGCCGGCCGCCGGATGGCGGTGGAGAGTCGCGCGTGGCGGGCGTGACGACGATGACAGTATGCTGTCATGAGGGGGACCTTGGTCGGTGGCAATGCCACGTCAGTGTGCATCTCGCTCCCGCCACGCCCCCATCGTTCCAGCCCCTCTTTCGACGACGCCGGCGTTCGCCGATGCGCGGTGGCGTCGGAGGGAGAGGGGCGCGCAGACGCGGGGGTGAGGTCCGCGTCACGCCCGTCCTTCAACGCTCGCGAACCGCCTTCACCTTACGCGCAGCCGGCGTCTTCTTCTTCGCAACCGAAGCGCTCGTGGGCGCATTCTTCTTCGCAACACCCTTCGCCGTCGGCTTCTTCTTCGCCGGCTCGGCGCCGGCCATCGCATCCCCACCGGCGAGATCGATCCCGAAGATCGCGCTCAGATCGTCGTCGGCAATCACGCGCTCTCCGCCGCGTGCGCGCGATGTCACCGCGCTCATCGAGTCGACGGCGACCAGGTCTTGCTGATCGACGCCCCGCAACGTGAACAGCAACTCGGGCGCCGCATCGAGTCGCGCGCCCGCGCCGTAGAGCACCGCCGCGACGTGTTTGCACATCGTCGCGTAGTCGGGGCACGAGCAGTCCATCTTCAGCTCGTTCAGCCGCGGGAAGAGCCCCGTGTCGCGCGCCGTGATCACTCGCATCACGTCGTCCGACAACTTCCCCGCCAGCAGCCCGACGAGCGAATCGATCTGTCCGCCGCACTGTTCGATCACGGCCGACCACCGCTTCCCAGGGAGCGTCTCGATGTCGATGCGCACGGTGTACAGCGACGTGCCGGCCACGCGCGCATGAATGACGCCGCGCTCGATGGAGAGATCGACGATCGAACCATTGCGCGCATAGGTGCGGCCGCGCGGGAGTCGATTGGCGAGATCGCTGAAACCCTCGAAGTGATCGCACCAGCCTTTGCCCCAGAACGACGACGCGATTCGGCGGGCCGTGATCACGATCGGCGCCGCCGCGCGTCCGGTCTTTCGCTCCAGCTCTTTCAGCTGCGTGAGGGCGCTGCGCTTACGCTCCGCGACCGAGACGTATTCGGGATAGCCATAGCTCGAGTGCCGGTCTCGACTGCTTCGCCAACCTCGCCGCGCCATCCCCGAGACATCCGACGATCGCCGCGCGATCGCCAGCGGAATCAGCTCTCGCCGGTCGCGGCCTCGAGATCGAGCGATACGAGACGGAGCAGTTCGTCGTTGCCGAGTTCGGTGAGCGACACCTCGCCGGCGCTCGTGCCGCCGAGCAGCTCGTTCGACAGCGCTTGCTTCGAGCTGATCAATGCGTCGATCCGCTCTTCGACGGTGCCGCGGCACACGAACTTGTGCACCAGCACGTTGCGCTTCTGCCCGATGCGGAACGCGCGGTCGGTCGCCTGGTTCTCGACCGCAGGGTTCCACCATCGATCGAAATGGATCACGTGCGACGCCGCGGTGAGGTTGAGCCCGGTACCGCCGGCCTTCAACGAGAGCACGAAGAACGGCGGCCCGTCCTCGCGTTGAAATGCATCGACGAGTTCTTTGCGCTTCTTCACCGCGACATCGCCGTGGAGCACGAGACCGCGGCGTCCGAACACTCGCTCCAGGTACTCCGCGATCGGCGCTGTTGCCTCGCGGAATTGCGTGAACACCAGCACTTTTTCCTGCCGGCTCGCGATCGACTCACACAGCTCCGCGAGCCGCGCGAACTTCCCACTGTCGTCCGGTGACCACTCGCCCACGCCCGCCGCGTGCGCGGGGTGATTGCAGATCTGTTTCAGCTTCACGAGGCTCGCGAGCACCACGCCGCGGCGTTCGATGCCTTCCGCCTCTGCGACCGTCTTCGCGAGCGTCGCGACCGTCTCCGCGTAGAGGGCAGCTTGCTTGCGCGAGAGACCGCAGTACGCGACGACCTCGGTCTTGTCGGGGAGATCTGCGATCACGGTTCGATCGGTCTTGAGTCGTCGCAGGATGTACGGCCGCACGAGATTGCGAAGCGGTGCGAAACCGCCTTCGTTCGCGTCCGCGAGGCGCTTCGCGAAACGACCGAATGCCTTCTCCGACCCGAGCAGTCCCGGCGCGACGAAATCGAACTGTGACCAGAGATCTCCGAGGCGATTCTCCACCGGTGTGCCGGTGAGCGAGAGACGCCGCCGGCTCGCGAGAGCCTTCACTGCGCGCGTCTGCTTCGAGCCGCTGTTCTTGATCGCCTGCGCCTCGTCGAGCACCACGAGGTTCCACTTCGTCGCGGTGAGACACGGCACGCGCGCGAGCGAGCCGTACGTCGTGATCACCAGGTCGTGTCCCGCGATCGCGCCGGGCTCGAGCGCGGCGAGTTTCTGGGCCGTCATCGACGACGTGTGCGCGACGAAGATCTTCAGAGCGGGTGCGAACCGAGCCGCTTCGCCCTGCCAGTTCGCGATGAGCGATGCCGGAACCACCAGCAGGTTCGGCGTCTGCTCCGCGCGCCGCTTCATGAGCAAGAGCAACGCGAGGACCTGAATCGTCTTCCCGAGCCCCATGTCGTCCGCGAGCACGCCGCCGAGCCCGAGCGAGTAGAGCCACCACAGCCAGCGCACGCCGTCGCGTTGATAGTCGCGCAGCGAGGCCTTCAACGACTCGCCGGGATCGAAGTCGCCGAGTCCGTGCGGATCGCGCAGCCCCGCCAATACCTCGCGCATCCACGGGCCGGCGATGACATCGGTCCAGCCCTTTTGCGCCGGTGATCCACTCGCCGCGGATGCCTCCTCCGGCGACGCGTCGAGTGCGAGCGGTACACCGGCGACCAGCCGCATCGCCTCGGCGAACGACAACCCGTTGCGTGCCCTTTGCTGCGCCGTGTTCCAGTGATCGAGCACTTCGCGCAGCTTGTCGCGATCGACCTCGACCCATCGTCCCTTCAAGAGCGCGAGTCCCTCGTGGCCGGCGAGCAGTGTCTTCAACTCGGCGGGCGAGAGCGTTTCGCCTTCGAGCGCCACCGACACCGAGAAGTCGAGCAACGCATCGATCCCGACTCGCGACGGCTCCTTCGATCCCACCGACACACTCACGCGCGGGCGCGGCGGCTTGCGGGCGTTCCACCAATCGGGGACTCGCACGAGCACGCCGCACTCTTCGAGCGTCGTCACCGATCGCAGAAATCGATGCGCGTCATCGGGCGACCATGCGATCGGGTGATAGATCTCGCCCGAGTCGACCAGCGCGCGAACGAACTCCACGCGCGTCGCCGCTTCTTTGACCGGTCCGAGCAGTGACAACAATGCAGCGCGGTTCTTCGTGCCCGAATAGGTCTCGAGCGCGCGACCGAGCGGCACGTGCTGCGCCTGTCCTTTCGCGCCGAGTTCGCTGGTGTACGTCGCGAGGAATGCGAAGGGTGCGCTCGGGTTGCGCTTGTTCTCCGCGAGATGGAACCACACGCGTCCGACGTGATGCCACGCGGGGTTCTTCGACTGCAGCCATGCGGTCGCGGTGCCCTCGAATGCGGCGAATTCCTGGCGCGCGGCATCGACGACATCGAGCCACAGCGCCGCGAGCGCGTCGTGCGAGCAGTACTCCGCGCCGTCCATCGGCGGAACCGCACTGGCCCACGCGGCGATCGACTCGGCGGGCACCGGGAGAGCGAGCGTCGCGCGTGCGGATTCGAGGTCGGGGATCGCGCAGAGCGAGGTCATCAGCTGCTTGCCGATGGCGCGCGCGAACGCGAAGTCCGCTGGAAGTTCCGTGGTCAGTTCGACCGCGCCGAGATGCAACACGCCGTGTCCCGCGCCGTGCGCGAATGCTTCGGCGATGCGCTTCGCGATTCGTTCCGGCAGCGCGCGATCGGTCTCGACCGGCTCGTCCGCGGCGACACCGAAGTTCGTGAGATGCAGATGTCCGTGCGGCGTGAAACCGAGCGACAGCGGCGTCATCAATCCAGCAGCCCGAGTGCCTCGGCGATCGGCTGCCCGGCGACCGCCCACCAGCCGATGACGATCCCCACCACGATCATCGATCGCACGATCCAGTTCACGATCACGCCCGCGGTAAGCGGCGGGAGGCCCGGCTTCGGTTCGACCTGATCGACCCGCAACACGCGTTCGCTCGTCGCGGCGCTGCGGTAATTGCTGGCGTCGTCGTGCACGCGCTCACCGAGCTTCACGCGCAAGAGCACTTCGCGTTTGCCGCTCAGCAACAACTCGTTCGCACGATCACGTGCGTCCGCGTCGTCGAAGTCGATCGGCACCAGCTTCTTGTTCTCGTAGCCGACCAGGCGGCCCATGCCGTCGCGATCGAGACGCGCCGCGATCCAGCCGTTCTGCACGCCGCGCAAGAACAACGCATCCGACGGAATCACATCGACGCCCGGGAGATACTGGCGCGGCTTCGGGAGCACGGAGAGCCCGAGCATCCCCGAGGCGCGCCCGCCGATCGCGAGCATGCCGATCGCTCGTCCGGGCGAGACCGCGAGCATCCCGAGTCCCCACCCGAGCGAGACGGAAACCTGTCCGATCGCGATCACGCCTCGCGCGACCTGCCCGATCGCGATCACGCCGGTGGCGACCTGCCCGACCGCGACGACGCCGGTCGCGAATTGCCCGAACGCGAAGATCCCCTGCGCATGCTGCCCGACGGCGATGATCTCCATCGCGTGGGAGGGTAGCGCAGCGAGCGACGGACCTCACGCAGTGACGAGACCTCACCCGCGCTGCCGCGCGCCCCTCTCCCTCCGACGCCGACGCGTAGCCCGCGAACGCAGGCGTCGTCGAAAGAGGGGCTGGAATGATGGCGGCGGGAGTGAAGGGCCGGGAACGAGGTAGTACGGGCGTCAGAAGCGTTGGGTGCGCAGTGCGCTGTGTTCGTCACGCCGCGAATGCGTCCTGCGTGTCTTCCGGTGAGTGCGTTGAGTCACAGCGTTCGCCCGCCGCAGCGCCTCCGGTGCACGCCATCACCATTGCTCGCCACGTGACGCCGCGCCCTCGACGCTTCCGGCCCGCCGCGCCGCAACGAGTGCAGATCACCCATCACGGTTCGTCCTTCGAGCCCCTCTTTCGACGATGCCATTGGTCACGAATGTGCGCGCGGCGCTCGCTCGAGGGATTCCCGGCGGGTGAACCCGCGGCAACGACTCCTAAGCTTCGCCTGCGCGAAGCTCGCGGTGACTGCGAGTTGCCTTCGATCTCTTCGGACCAGACCATCGGTGTGTTCGATGCGACAACGCGAGCCTCACGAAGGTGAGGTTTCGGAGGCGTTGCCGTGGCTTCAGCCGCCGGGCCCCAACGCAGCGCGAGGACACATTCGTGAC
>CBIHQZ010000130.1:0-10456 GCA_966212315.1 uncultured Myxococcales bacterium | reverse complement strand
GCGAAGCCTGGTTGTTCGGATTCGTCTCGTCGTGCGGGAAGACCTCGGTGATCTTTCGGCCGATCAAGTCATCGAGACGCGTGCCGGTCGCCGCGAGGTACGAACTGTTGGCGGCGACGAACCGCAACTCGCGATCGAGCAGCATGTACGCGTTGGGCGACTGCTCGAAGATCGCTTCGAAGGGGATGTTCACGCGCCCCGGTCTCTCGACCGCACGGCCCGCGGATCTGCTGTCTCGACGCGAATCTTCTCGCGAGGGCCGGTTCTCATCGCAGTGGGGACGGGATGATAGTCGACGCGGACCTAGGCTGTGCGCGCGGTGCGACCGTGGTCAGTCGTATCGGACCTCGCGAATGGAGCGTCGTGCCGGCAAGCGGCGGGCGTGCGCCGGATCGCTGTCGTTCGCCCCGATGCGACTCGTCGAACGTCGAACCGTCGGCTCCACCGAGATTCGTTGCGCACGCGGTGCGTCTTCACTCGGGGCAACGACAGCGCGCGCAGCGCGATCGCGCTTCGTCGCGCGCCGACACGCGTTGTTGCTGCATCCGACACCGGCCCGCCATGAATCCTCGGACTCGATCGATCGATCTCCAGACGCTCATGATGTCCGCGATCTCGTCCTCCCGAGCGGACGACGCGCGCGGCGAGACGCTCGATATCTACGTCGGCAACAACGCCCGCATCGACTGCGACGCGACGGCGATGATCGAAGCGCTTCGCAAGATCATCGAGACGGTGATGCGATCGGCCGCGCTCACCGATCATCGATGGGTGCGGATTCGCGCCTCGGCCGAGCGAAGCACCGCGACGCTGCTCATCGAGGAACGAAACCGCGCAGAGGCGAGTCCTGCGGGCCAGTCCGCGGTCGCGTGTCGCGCGGACATCATCGAGCCGGTGCGGTTCGACGAGGCGATCGAGCAGATCGTTTTCGATGGCGGGTCGGTGGAAGTCACGCGCGACGAAGAAGTCGGTTTGAGCGTGCGCATCACGCTGCGCGTCGATAGTTGGCTGCGGTAGCCCGACTGAATACGGGGAAGGTGGCTCGGGCGAAGTCGAGCAAGCGTTGCCATTCGCCCGATGTCGTCTCGGCTGGAGATCGCGTATCGAAAGGTCGCCCCCGCGCTCCCGGATTCGAAGGGGTTACGTCCGGGACGCGCGGGGACGGCGACGGGGCAATCCGTGATGAACGGCGGATCTGGATCGGCTCGTCGCATCGCACCGTACAACGACTCGGTGACGTCGCAATCCACGTAGGAGCCTGACGTCGGCGGGTCGCAGCGTCGGCGTCGGCGATGCGCACCGCCTGCGCACCACGACGCGCTGCATTCGACTGACCGCCCGACGCGCACGCGCGCGTGATCGACAGGCGGGCGAACCGCATCGAACAAGTCGAGTCGGCAATGCTCCCGGTTCACCGCGACCACCGGTGGGTACCGCGTATCCAATCGGCGGGACAATCTTCTCCGCGATCGGTGCGCACTCCGACCGCCCTGCGACTGTCGGGCGACAGCGACAGGAAGAACGGTCTCGGAGAGGCTCGTTGGTGCCGCTCGAGGTTGCGGCGAAAGTGCTGCCGTCGGTTCACCAGCGTTGCAACGCTGCACCGCCGCACTCCACTCGACAATCGATCCGCAGGAGCACGAAGGCGATGACCCCACATGAAAAACGTGAACCCGAAACGATACTCGGACGAGTCCTCGTGGTGGACGACGAGGAGAACAGCCGCGAGTCGGTCGCCGCGACGCTGAGACATCTCGGCGCGGATGTACGCACGGCCGCCGGCGCGGACGAGGCGCTGCGGATCGTCGAAGAAGCGCGACCCGATGCAGTGCTCTCGGACGTGCGCATGCCCGCGCGCGACGGCTTTGCGCTGCTCGAGTCGGTCCGCGCAGTCGACCCGCACCTATCGATCGTGTTGATGAGCGCGTTCGCGAGCGTCGAAGACGCAGTCGCCGCGATGCGGATCGGAGCCGAGCACTACATCGCGAAGCCGATTCGTTGGGACGAACTTTCGCGCGTGATCGGCGCCGCCATTCGCCGGCGGCGAGCGCGCATGCGAATCGAAGAAGGCGGAACGCTCGTTCGCGAGCACTTGATGGGCGAATCCGAGGCGATGCAGAAATTTCGCGGGGAAGTTTCGGTAGCCGCTGGAGTCGTCGCGCCGGCAATGATCGTCGCCGAGCCTGGTATCGGGAGTCGCCGCATCGCCGAGGCCTTGCATGGGCTCTCCGCCAACTCGCAAGGGCCACTCGTCGTGGTCGACTGCGCGACCGTCGGCGAGGCAATGCTGTTCGGCGACCGCGAGATCGCCGCCGACTCGAACAAGCTGCCTTCCAGGTTCTCGGTGTTCGATGAAGCCGCCGGCGGCACGGTCTTACTCGACGACGTGGACGCGCTCGCGCCCGCGTTGCAGTCGCGACTCGCGCGAATCCTTCCGCTGTTGCAGAGCGAGGCACGACACACGCCCTGGGCCTCGCGTTGCCGGGTCGTGGCAGCGACCACGCGTGACTTCGATCCATTGCTCCAGTTCGGCCTGTTTCGGAGCGATCTCTTGATCCATTTCTCGACGAGCTACTTGCGTGCACCGCCGTTGCGCGAACGCCGCGAAGACGTACCGGCACTCGCGGAAGCCATCCTTGCTGCACGCTCGAAGAGTCGCGGGATGCCGAACGCGCGATTCTCGCCGTCTGCGCTTCAGGCACTGCAAAACCATCCGTGGCCGGGCAACGATCTCGAACTGGAGAACGTCATCGATGCGGCACTGGTCTCCAGTCGCGGCGGAGTCGTCACGAGCGAGCACGTCCTGCCACGCCAGCGTTCTCGCGATGCGCCGGTCGTCCCGGCCGTTCCCGTGATGTCGTTCGCCGAGATGGAACGGAGACTGATCCTGACGACGTACGAAGCGTGCCAGCACAACGTCACCCGCACCGCCGAGATGCTGGGCTTGAGCACACGCACGATTCACTATCGTCTTCGCGAGTACCGCGGCGCGCAGGGTCGGCGGAAGAAACGCGAGTCCGATTCCGGAACGACGTCGATGGCCACGAACGCTGACGAAGAACCGGAGGGATCGCCGGCCGCGACCGGGCCGAGCGGCAGGAGCCGTCGATGATCGGGTCGAATTGTCAGCACGCGGCTTCGCGCGCGAGGCGCACGATCGTCTCCAGGAGGACGTTCGTGTCGATCGGCTTCACGAGACATTGTTGAAAGCCCGCGGCCAGTGCGGCTGCACTCCGCGAGGGCATCGCGTTCGCCGTGATCGCCGCAGCAGGGATCGGTACCGTCGCCAAACCCTTTTCGGATTGGCGCAGTCGCCGGATGAACGACAGTCCATCCTCGTCGGGCATCGCGAGGTCACAAAGAATGGCATCCGGGCGTTCGCGCTCGACGCACTTCCATCCTTCGGCAGCCGTCGCTGCGGACACTACATCGATGGATTCGTTGCGAAGAAACGCTGCCATCCCCTCTCGAAGCGACGCGTCGTCCTCGATGACGAGAATACGGATGGGGGTGGGTAGCAGCGACGAGGACTCGAACGGCGTGCGCTCATTCGCAGCGGATGCATCCCGGATCGGCAGGCGAAGGGTAAACGTCGCGCCGAGACCGAGCCCCGGACTCTCACCCCGCGCCGAGCCTCCGTGCAGTTCGAGGATTTGCCGCACGATCGTCAATCCGAGGCCTAGGCCCGAGGCGTCGTCCTGTCGGGCCTGCGCGAAAGGAACGAACATCCGTGCGAGGAATGCCGGTGCGATGCCCTGACCTTCGTCGCGGACGCGAACGAGTGCTTCGTCACCCCGGCGGCTGATCGCCGTGACGACCCGGCCGCCTCGAGTCGAGAACTTGATCGCGTTCGAGAGGACGTTCGAAAACGCCTGCTGCAAGCGTCCTACGTCGCCGACGGTCCACAGCGCATCGGGCGCGTGCAATTCCATCGTGACGCCCTTTTCTTCGGCCGTCGGCAAGAGCGATTCGATCGTCGTGTCCATCGCCAACACGAGGTCGACCGGCTCGACCCGCATGCGAAGCTTGCCTTGGAGCCCACGCGAGACATCGAGCAGGTCGTCGACGATGCGTGTTGCGGCACTCAGCGCGCGCTCGATGGCCGGAATCGCGGAGGAGGCTTCGGGACCATCGGTATTCACGAGGCGGAGCCACAGCGCGATCGCCGCCAGCGGGTTGCGCAGTTCGTGAGAGACCCGCGCAATGAATTCGTCTTTCATCCGGCTGGCGGCTTCGGCTTCCGCGCGTTCCCGGTTCGCATCGCTCAGGCGTCGATCCTGCTCTTCGAGGGTCCCGCGACGCCCGCTCTCGTCGCGGAGACAACACGACACGCACTGATCCCGCGCGCTCGAAGCGAACCATCGTGCCCCTGAGCCAGATGCGCGACCCGTCGCTCCGCACGAACCAGCGCTCGATCGGGATCGAGCCAACCCGGTTCGCCATGGCCCACGCCTTCTCCAACCCGCGCTCGCGGAAGTCCGTGGACCAGAGCAGGTTCGCGGCTGGATAGCCGACGATTTCGTTCTCCGCGTAGCCGAAGATCCGCGCTGCATTCGCGCTCGCGGCCACGACGACGAGATGCTCGTCGATCAGCAGTACGGCCTCGCCCACTGCGTCGATCGGCACGAACGAGGGGTTCTCTTCGCTCTCCGGCGTTGCGGTTTTCTCGACGGTCGATCCACCTCGTCGCAGCCGATGGATCTCGGCGATCAGTTCTTCGCGCGTAAGTTTGCCGAAGTCATCGTCCACGGTGCTTCCGCTTCGAGTCTCGAACGAACTCGAGCTTCCTGCGATGCCCGGGCGCATTGCCGATCGATTTCTCGCGAGTTACGTAGATGGGATGCGCGCCGCACTACCACCTACCGAGCCGGACGCAGGCGGGCACGACATCATCGTGATCGGCGGCTCGGCCGGCGCGCTGGAGTCGCTTCTCGAGATCGCTGTCGAACTTCCCGCCGATCTGCCCGCGAGCGTCTTCGTCGTCATTCACACGCATCCCGAAGGTCGAACGCGAATTGCCGAGGTTCTGACACGACGTTCGAGACTGTCGGCAAAACTCGCTGTCCACGGCGAACCGCTCGAGCGCGGCAAGATCTACATCGCGCCGCCCGACAACCACCTGATGCTCCGGCCCGGGTATATGACGGTGTATCGCGGTCCGAAAGAGAACGGTCACCGACCCGCACTCGATCCGCTCTTCCGAAGCGCGGCGATGCACTACGGCGCACGCGTGGTGGGAGTCGTGCTCTCGGGTTATCAGGACTGTGGAACCGCCGGGCTCATGTCGATCAAGGCCCGCGGCGGAGTCACGATCGTGCAGGCTCCCGATGACGCGACCGTGCCGGACATGCCCAGAAACGCCGCCGCTCGCGTAGGCGTCGATCACGTCCAGACCGCACGAGAGATCGGTACGTCGATCATTCGGCTCGCGAACGAGCCACCGCTTCGGCCGATCCAACCGGTACCGGAAGGGATTCACGGCATCGAAGGCGACCAGCTCGGCCAGGCATTCGATGTCGTGTGCCCTCTATGCGCCGGCACCCTCACCGAGAGTCAGTTTCAAGGTCTCTCGCGGTATCGATGTCACGTGGGGCACGCCTTCTCGGACTCGGCGCTGGTCCGAGAGCAGGCCGAATCGCTCGAGCGGGCGCTGTGGGCCGCGGCGCGGGCGCTGGAAGAGAGCGCGCGTCTCGCGAGACGCATGGCGCAATCGTCGGCAGGAAACATCCGCGATCGCTTCGTCGAAAAAGCGGAGTCGCAGGACCAGCAAGCCCAACTCGTGATGGGCATCCTCACCGGGCGGGGCCTGCTGTCGAAGCAGGATAGTATCCCCGTCGAGCCAGCGGCCGCTGCCGAGCCAGACCTCGAGCCAACGAACGATTGACGTCGTCCGCATCGGCGACCGAGATGCCGACCGAAGCGCGCGCGTGAGCATCGAGGAGCGAGAGAAGGAATGACGGACGACTCCAGGCCCGAGACACCCCGCGGGGAGGAGCGCGACTCGCGGTTTCCCATTGCAGGGATCGGCGCATCGGCAGGCGGCATCGAGGCGCTCGAGTCACTCTTGCGCGGCCTCGTGATCGATTCGATGGCGTTCGTGATCGTCACGCATCTGGCAGCGGATCACCCGAGCAACCTCGCAACCGTGTTGTCACGCGCCGCGAGCCTTCCGGTGAAGACCGTGACGAACGGAATGCGGGTCGAACCGAATCACGTGTACGTGAGCCCCGCGGGGGCCGACGTCGCGATCCTTCACGGGGTCTTGCACCTCATTCCCGCGCCTGCGGATCACCAGCGGTTTCCGATCGACTACTTCTTGCGTTCGCTCGCCGAAGACCGCGGACCGCTCTCGCTCGGCGTCGTCCTGTCGGGCACCGGCAGCGACGGCACGCTCGGTCTCAAGGCGATCAAAGCCGAAGCGGGCATCACGTTCGCGCAGGATCCCGCCACCGCACGGTTCGATGCCATGCCGCGCACGGCCATCGATGGAGGCTTCGTCGACTTCGTACTGCCTCCTCTGGGAATCGCCGCCGAACTCGTCGCACTCTCGAAGCATCCGTACGTACAGCGCGGACAGTCACGACTCACGCCCGCTGACGGACTCGCGAAGATCTTCGTCACCTTGCGCGCCGCGTACGGCCACGACTTCTCGCAGTACAAGCTCACGACCATCGAGCGCCGCATCGAGCGCCGCATGGCGTTGAACAAGTTCGAAGGCATCGAGGAGTACACGGCCTTTCTTCAAGAGCGCCCCGACGAAGTAGCAGTGCTCTACCGCGATCTGCTCATCGGCGTGACGTCGTTCTTCCGCGACAAGGAGCCGTGGGAAGTGTTGAAGACCTCCGTGCTGCCGCGTCTCGTGGAACGAAGGCGGAGCAACACGCCGCTGCGGATCTGGTGCGCCGGCTGTTCCACGGGCGAGGAGGCGTACACGCTCGCGATGGTCGTTCTCGAGTTCCTCGAGTCACGTGGACTGGAGAACAAGGTCCAGATCTTCGCGAGCGACGTCGACAATTCCGCGGTGCAGTACGCGCGGCGCGGATGCTATCCCGCGGACATCGCCATCGACGTGGGCAACGATCGACTGCAGCGATTCTTCGTGAAACGCGACGGCGAGTACCAGGTGTCGCGACGCGTCCGCGACATGATCGTCTTCGCGACGCAGAACATCGCCAAGGACCCGCCGTTCTCGCGGCTCGATCTCGTGACGTGCCGCAATGTGCTGATCTACCTGCAACCGCCCCTGCAGAAGAGACTGCTGCGAATCTTCCACTACTCGCTGGTGCCCGACGGCGCGCTGTTGCTCGGGACGTCGGAGAGCATCGGTGATTCGCCGGACTTGTTCACGCTCGTCGAGCGCAAGAACAAGATCTATCTGAAGAAGAACGTTCCGATCAGTGCACCATTCGACGTGTCGTTCGGCGAGAACTCGATCCGAGTCACCGACGAAATGCCGCCGCGAAACCCCGAACCGCGGCCGGGTCCCAGTCTTCAGCAACTCGCGGATCGAAAGATCCTCGAGCGCTACGGCCCCGCGGGCGTGATCATCTCCGAGCATTACGACGTGTTGCAGTTCCGTGGGAAAACCGGCCCGTATCTCGAACCGCTCCCGGGAATCGCGACCCTGAATCTTCTCAAGCTCGCGCGACCCGAGCTGGTGGGCGAGATTCGCGCCGCCGTGCACCGCGTGATCGACTCGGGCTTGGCGGCGAACGCATTCGGCGTCCCGCTTCGGCAGCCCGAAGGAGGGACGATACACGTCGATCTCGAGGTGCTGCCGATTCAGGATCCCGAAACCAAGGGTAGGTGTTTCGCGGTTCTCTTTCGCACGCCGGCTTCCAAGCAAGGCAATGAAGAGTCGCGCGCGGTGCCGAATACTCCGAGTGGAGTGGATCCGCGCGTCGTAGAACTCGAGCGCGAACTCTCGACGACGAAAGAGTATCTGCAGAGCACGATCGAAGAACTCGAGACCGCGAACGAAGAACTCAAGTCATCGAACGAAGAGCTTCAATCCTCGAACGAGGAATTGCAGTCGACGAACGAGGAACTCGAGACGTCGAAGGAAGAACTCCAGTCGGCGAACGAAGAACTCACGACGGTGAACGACGAATTGCAGAGCCGGATGAGTGAACTGAGCGAAGCGAACGACGACCTGCAAAACATTCTGCAAGCCATCGAAGCGCCGCTGGTCATCGTCGGCAACGACCTGCGAATCCGCCGGTACACCCACGCCGCGGAGACTTTGCTGCATCTGATGCCCGCGGACATCGGTCGCAGCGTGGCGCATCTCGCATCGTTCGCGAACGGCATCGAATTCGAACACATCGCTGCATCGGTGATCGACACGATCGTCCCGAAGATCGAGGAGATCACCGGTGTGAGCGGGCGGCGCTATCGGTTCAAGGCCACGCCGTACAAGACGGCGGAGCACGCGATCCGTGGCGTGGTGATGACGTTCCGCGAAATCGAGGGCACCTAGCGAGCGACGATCGCGACGCGGTCTCCGGCGTCGACGCCGTGAACGACGATCCTGCGTTGGCGCCCTGCACGACGACGCCGTCGGCGTCCATGGGGGATGAGTTCCTACGACGCCGTCGTGCGGGCTGCGTGTTTTTCGGACAACGACTTGCGACCCGCCAGCGCACGGTTTGCAGACCTGACGATCGCCAACTGCGCAGTTCCGTGCGCGTTTGTTCGGACGCCGGCACTCGCCGGTGCAGTACTGGATCCACGAACATGGGCTTCGTCCGGCGACTGCTCAGGCGCGAGCGACGCACGTGTGGTGTCGCAAGACGTTCAGCATCGCGAGCTTCAATCGCTCCACGCGTTCGCCCATTGAGACGCGGTCGAAGCGCGCGCTCGCGGCGCCGAGGACCTTGTGTCCGCAGCGCTCGCAACGGACCGCGATCGTGCGCTGGCTGTCCACGCACGCTTCGTGTTCGAACCTGGCCTGGAAAGATGCGACTGCCACATCGGCGTGCGGCTCGTTCGAAGGCGCGAGCGCCGCGTTGCCGTCGGCTGCGTCGTCCGTCGCGGCCAGCAGGCGCGCACGCTCGGTCGGCGTCAGATCCCAGGTGATTGCAATCGGCAACCCGAACGCGTCGCGCACGGAGACGGACCGGAGATGGATCGCGAAGTGACGATCCACGACGACGGCATCGGCGTCGGCCTCTTCTGGCACTCCGAGCAGCGACCACGCGTGACCCATCAGACTCACGATCTCGTCTGTTCGCATGAGCGACAGACTTGATGCCCCGAACACGGATGGCAACGACTTGGGCCCGCTCGATGATCGCGTGTTCTTCGTGCGCGCACGCGGTGCAGAGCGATGCCGAGGCCGGGCGACCGCGGCGCTCTCTGCGGCATGCACGAAGCCTTCGAGCATCAACGCCGGTGAAACGTCAGCCGATCGGACTTCGTGAGATCGCCTTTCATCACGGTTTCGATCTGCCGCAGCGCGAACGCGTTCTCTTCCACCGTGTTCGACGCGATGCAGTCCGATGGAGCGACGATGTGCAGCCCGCGCATGTACGCGTCGTTCGCCGTGAACAGCACGCAGATGTTTCCTGCCAGACCCGTCACGATCACGCGGCGGACCTTCATCTGTTCGAGCAGCGTGTCCAACGTCGTGTCGTAGAACGCCGAGTGCTTCGGCTTGAGTACGAAGTAGTCGTCCGCGGTGGGTTTCAATCGGCGCGACAGCACGTGTCCTGGTGACCGCAGCGCTGTGCAGTGCGCGACTGTCTGGCGAAAGTCCGATCGCCATTGTCCAAAGTTGTCGTTCACGTAGATCACCGGCACGCCCGCCTTCGCCGCGCGACGCTTCAGACGCGCGAGTCGAGGCGCCATTTCATCGGCGAAACCGATGAGCGCCTCGGCGCCTTCGAACGCCAGATCGTTGATGACGTCGATGAGCAGCAGCGCGGTACCGGCCACCGGAACCTTCAGCGAGCGTACGGGGCGGCGCTTCGATGCAGGCATTCAGGCTCACCTCCCGATCGTCTGTGTCGCGCGTTCAGTTAGTGCGGTGAGCATGGCGCGATGGGTGTCGCACGCGGTGGACGCCACGATGAATGCGAGCGCGAGATCACACCGCGCCCCGCATCTCCAGTGACGGTGCGCGGTGTCCTCGCGATCCCAAGGAGCCGTGCCTGCGCGTCCACGCTTGGATCGACGCGTCGATCCACCGCGCGCCGATGCGCGCTTGGCAGTCCGCGCGCTGCCGGACCGCGAGGCTCCGGACTTCATCGCGTCGCTCGCATCGGGCGGCGGCTCGGCGAGCACTTCGCGATAGCCCGCAGCGAACTGGCTCTCGAAGAGTGCTTCCATCTGCTGCCCGAGTTGCTCGAGTTCGTCGGCGCTGAACACGCGCCGCGCCTTCTTGAACAACTCGGTCTCTTCTTCTTCGACATGGTGCTCGATCAATTCCTTCAGCACCTTCGCCTTCGCTTCGAAG
>CBIHQZ010000129.1:0-10457 GCA_966212315.1 uncultured Myxococcales bacterium | reverse complement strand
GTCACCGACCCACGGCGCAAACGCGCGCGCGACTCGTGCGTCGTCGAAGAGCGCGAGGGCCCGCGCCACTTTGCGTGCTTCGGCGAGCCCCATGTTCGCCTTCGGCGGATCGCTCACCGCGGATTCGACGTACTCGGCAAGCGGCTCGAGCGCGCGTTCCTGCGCCGCGCGAACGCCATCGAACACCCAGGCGCCGAGCACGAACGGCGGATTGAGCAGTCGTATCACCTGCTCTGCAAGGGCCGGATCGTCGAGACCGGCCAGCAGCGCGCCGAACGCGTCGCCATCGAAGTCGGTGCGCGACTTGTTCTCCGCCGCCATCATCGCTTCGACCGACTCGCGGGCCCATCGGTGCTCCGTCGCAACGAGCCCATCGAGCCACGCGCGAAACGTCGGGCCGCCCTGTCCGCGCAGCTCGCGCACGGTTTCCACCACGCGCGCGTACGTCGTGTCGTCGCACGCGACGATCGCTTGGAGCACGAGCCGTCGCGCGTGTTGCCGCTCGAGAAACAGCACCCGTGCGTCGTCCTTCACGCGCTCGAGCCACGTCGTCCCGTGGTCGAGACCGAAGACGCCCGCGGTGCCCGGGTGCTTCGGCCACCACTTGCCATGCTCCGCGAGGGCGCGGATCGCGAAGTCAGGGCCGCCGCGCGCGAGCCATTCGCTGACCACTTCTTCCGTCGGCGCGGAAGGAACGCCCCACGTGAGCACGCAGGCGATCGGCCCTTCGAGTTCCGCGTCGAGCGGCGCGTCGTCGTTATCGGTCCAGCGGTTCGCTCCGTATGCGAGGGCGCGTTCGGTGATCGCGGCGACAGCGGGCGTCGCGTGGGAGAGGCCTTTGCGAAGGGCGGGCGCCGCTTGCCGCCAGGCGGCGCCGAGGATGCGTCGACATTCTTCGAGAGGCTTCAACGCGGGTGCGGTTGCGGGCGATGCGCCACGAATCGGAGTGAGCGCTTTCTGCGCGTCGCGGGTCCAGCGGATCGTCATGGGGCGGCATCGTATCGCGCACGATGTTCTGCGCGAACATGCTCGTGGGGCGTCGACGAAGCGCACCATGGCGGATGGCGGATTCGTCCCAATGCCGCGTGCGGCTCGGTGATCGAACGCGGCATGAATGCATCGATGGATCAGGACGAAGCAGCCAGGATCTCGAACGCCGCCGCGACCTGGAAACTCGCCGCCGCGATCAGTCTGTTCGTGGGGCTGTCACCCGTGGCGGGACCGATCGCGTGGTGGAAGGGTTCCAAGTACCGCGAGCGGCTTCGTGCACTCGGCGCGGCGACAACGGAGGCGGACGCGACGGTGCGAGTCGCGACCGCGGTGACTGCGCTCACGGCCCTGGGTGCTGCCGCGATTGCGTTGGTGGTCATCGGGATCCATCGCGGTCCTACGTATTGAGAGTGGGCGCGGATCGGATGGCGCATGCTCCAACGAGCTGTTGCGCCAATGAGCGGTGGCGCCGATAGCTGTTCGACGAGCCGTGGCGGCGCGCCGTGACGCGCCCGAGTGACGGCGATGTGAATGCTCTTCGCTCCGGCACCTCGCGACGTGCCACCACAGCTCGATGGCGTGGTCGCTGAGTGGCTCGAGTGCTTGCTCGATGGCTTGGTGGCTCAGTGGCTTGATCGCTTGCTCGATCGCGTCGGGTCACTCGCCGAAGATGGCGAGCTGTCCCTGGCGTGGTAGTTCAGGTCTGCAGATGAAGAACGAAGAGAGCACGCAGAGCCGCCGTCAGCCGCGGCAGGAGCGATCGCGGCAGACGGTGGAGGCCGTTCTCGACGCCGTCCCGAGAGTGCTCAAGAGGCACGGAGCCGGAGCGGTCACCACGAACCGCATTGCGGAGATCGCGGGGGTCAGCATCGGGTCGCTGTACCAGTACTTCCCCGACAAGCAGGCCATCTTCGATGCCCTTCACGAGCGGCATGTCGAGGATGTGAAGCTCCGAATGGAGCGTGCCGTCGCACAGTGCGCGTCGAGTGCCTTCGACGAGTTTGCGGCGTGCCTCGTGGAAGAACTCGCGGATGCCCACATCGTAGAGCCTGAACTCCACGAGCTGATCTCCGCCGCAGTCCCGGCTTCCTCGGTCGGGTTCAAGGAAGCCCTTCAGATGACATTCGAGCTGGTGATTCCAGCGCCCGAGGACGGCACGTTCCGCCCGCAGGCCGGGGACCGGATGTTGTTCGTCCTGCCGCACATGGTCGAGGCGCTGATCCACGCGATGCCTCAGGCGCGGCCTCCGTTTACGGTGGGCCACGCGAAGGGCGAAGTCATCCGGACGGTCCTCCATTACCTGGACTCGGGCCGGCCCTGACGCTCACTGAAATGCTTCGGCGTTCTGTTCGATCCAACGGTCGAACGAAACGGGCTTGCGGCCCAGGATCCGCTCCACGCCGTCCGTGACCGTAGCCAGTCTCCCGTCTCGGATGGCGCGCCAGATGTCCACGAGAGCATCCGCGTATTGCCTGCCACCCGCGTATGCGAGTGCTGCCGCGTGGGCTTCTTCGTCCGAGAGCCCGTCGTAGCGGACATCCTTCCCGCTGACCGCGCCGATCTTGGCGGCCATGTCTGCGTAGCTCAGCGCCTCGGGTCCGGTGATCACCAGGGACTCTCCGATGTGCTCGTTCGTGGTGAGCGCATGGGTGATGACGTCCGCGAGATCGTCGGGATGAATGAAAGCAATTCTCCCGTGCCCGGTAGACGAACGGAGCACCCCTTCGGTGGCAATCGATTGAGCCCAACCGAGCACGTTCGACATGAACGCCGCTGACTGGATGAACGTGTACGGCATGCCACTCTGCCGGACCGCTTCCTCGCCGCGCGCATGCCATGGGCCGGTCCCCACGCCCGTCCGGACGTCCAGCGTCGAGAGCTTGACCACGTGACGGGCGCCGGCATCCGCAGCGGCTCGAACGACGACTCGGTCCCGACCCGCGAGGCGTGGCCCGCTGTTGAGGAGAAACACGCCGTCGCTGCCGGCCAGTGCCTTGCGTAGAGATGGGCCTGTCTTTGACAGATCGCCGACGTGCACGTCGACGTCGTCGCCGAACAGCGCCCTGGCTCTCTCTGCATCCCGGACGAAGACGCGGGGACGATGCCCACCGTTGATGAGGCGACGCGTGACGAGAGAGCCGATATTCCCGGTCGCGCCAGTAACCAGAAATGTCATCGAACGCGGCTCCAGGTTCGCATGACCTCGAGGACGACCTTCTGCTGACCGGCAAGCGATAGATGCAGGCCATCCTCCGTGTACAACTCAGGCGATGGGGATGCGCCGAAGGCCGCGAAGAGGTCGATCGTGGGCTCCTCGAGGGCACGGATGGCAGCGGCGACACGGCCGACGTCGTCGTTGCGGAAGCGGACTCCGAAGCGCGAAAGCCCCCAGTGCTTCGACACGCGATCCTCGAGGACCGGGGGAGGCGTGATCCACAGGCGACGTGCCTTCGTCCCTTGTGCAGCGCGGGAACGAAGCTCCTCGAGGTTGCGCGCAGTCTCGCGAGCGTCGACGAGCGTCTTGCCCGCGTTCGGGCCTTGAGTCCGCGCGTCGTTCACGCCGATGAAGAAGATGATCCATTCCGGCTCTTGGATGAGCGCGCTCCCGATTCGCACCAGGCCATGCGTGGTCGTCTCACCACCGACAGCGTTGATGACCACCGAGACCTCGTCGTGCGGACGTCGAGCAGCCATCAGCTCACGGAGAATGACCGCCCAGGATTGAGGATCTGCCGTGTGGCTGTCGCCGAACGTGACGATGCGTGCGCCCTTGCGTAACGAGACCTCTTCCACCATCCGGCTGAACTCGGATTCCGCGAGCAGCCCCTGTGCGGCTTCTCTCGCGTCCTTCTCGCTCTGCGCGAGTTCGGCGCGGTACGTCTCCGGCTCGAGGCCGAGCAACGCGGCGCACGTCTCGAGAGAAACCTTGCCGCCGCCTGGAAGCGACGCGACGGTCCTCTCCGGTTGAAGGACTTTCACGAGCCAGCGCCTCTGTTCAGTTGACCATTCCATGTGCTCCGCCTCCGGTGATTGGGGAGGCAGAGAAGTACCCGGCGAAGTCGGCACGGTCAGCTCGCGTTCCCCCGCGGCCAAACCCGCGAAACGACTCCTTCCTCACGCGGCGTCGAGTGACTTGCTCACGTTCCACGCTCGAACGGGCGCACGCGAGTGAGCGCGCCGGATCCCGAATCGCGCGGCAGATCTCAATCCATGGAAAGACTCGCCACGTGATTCAGCGGATCTGGCCACTTGCTCTGACCCCGGGCCTGATACCGTGCCGGTCGGAGGGAACAACATGATCAATGGTCTCTGGCTCGTGGTCCTCGGGATTCTGGGTGCAGCGAGTCTCATCATCGCGAAGAAGCCCGACGCGAAGGAACTCATCGCAAAGATCTCGCCCTATCAGGGCTGGATCGGCGCCGTCTCTGCGCTGTGGGGCGTGTGGGGAATCATCAACTCGATCATCCACATCGGTTGGATGACGACGTCGTTCATCTACTGGGTCACGTTCGTCGTCGACTCGGTGCTGCTCGCGGCGCTCGGCCTGTTGCTCGGCGTGGGCGTGTTGAAGTCGTTCATCAAGGACCCGACCGCGAACGAGAAGATGGATCAGACGATCGCGAAGCTCGCGCCCTACCAGGGCACCATGGGTCTCGTCGCCATCGGCTTCGGCATCTGGATGGTGATCGCGAGCCTGATGTTCCACGTCTAGTCGTCGCGATTCCGCGACCTGCCCGAAGCGCGTCCGCGCATTCCTCTTCGTCTCCCACTGGTCTTCATTCGGTCTCGGATCGGCGCTGCATCGCGGCGCCGGCGGACCGTTACGCGCGCTCCGTACGCCGCTTTTCGCGTTCGCGGTGAACAGCGGAAAGACAGTAGAGTGCCGTTCGATTCGACAGCGATCGGGAGTACCGCATGGGACGACACGCAGCAGCACTCGGTTTGATGTTCATGGCACTCGTGGCGGGTTGCACCGACACGGGCAGCGGCGATGGCGGCGCGTGCACCCCCGGTCCGGTGAGCGCGTGCATGTGCGCCGGCGGGGCGAGCGGCATTCGCAGCTGCCTCGCGAACGGCCAATACAGCGCGTGCACCTGCGTCGCCACCGATGCCTCGGACGTGCATGTCGACGCGGTCGCCGATGTGAGCGGCGACACGATCATCGAAGACGGCGCGGTCGATGCCGGTGACGGGGGCGCGGATGCGGTCGACATCGTCGAGCCGGCTGACGCCACGCCGGATGCAGTCGTCGAAGACGCTGCGGCAGATGCCGAGGCGATCGATGCGGCACCCGATGCGGGCGAAGACGCCGCGAACGATTCGGGTGCGAGAGACGACGCGCTCACCGACGACGTCGCGCCCGATGCGAGCGCCGATGACGCCGCCGTGGACGCGAGCACCGACGATGCTGGGATGGACGCGAATGCCGACGTCGCAATGGATGCGAGTGCCGACGATGCGTCAGCGGACGATGGCGGCTGAGTCCCTTCCACGCGGCGCGAGCGACGCGCGCGAGCGGTCGCGATCACTGCGAAGCTGCTGACTCCAGACCCTCCGCGGGAGGGCTCGCGTCGTCGATCTCGTCGGCGATGAGCTTGCCTTCGAGCGCTCGCATGATCGGGCCGAAGCTGCGTCGATGGATCGGCGTGACGCCGAGTCGGTCGATCGCGCGACGGTGTTCGCGCACGCCGTAGCCCTTGTGCTTCGCGAATCCGTAGCCGGGGTATTGCGAGTCGAGATCGATCATTCGCGCGTCCCGTGACGTCTTCGCGAGGATCGACGCTGCGGCGATCGACAGACTCTTCGCGTCACCGTGCACGATCGCCTGCTGGGGGATGTCGAGTTCGCGAAGCCGCCGGGCATCGATCAGCATCGCTTCGGGCCGGATCGCGAGGCCGAGGACCGCGCGTCGCATGGCGATCAATCCCGCGTAATAGATGTTCAGCCTATCGATCTCGCCAACCTCGCAGACCCCGATGGCCCAGCTGATCGCCATCTCGCGAATACGCGGCGCGAGTCGTTCGCGTGTCGTCGCATCGAGCTTCTTCGAATCGTCGACCTCGGGAATGCGGGCACCACGCGGAAGGATCACGGCGGCGGCGACGACCGGTCCCGCGAGTGGTGACATCCCTGCTTCGTCGACACCGGCGACGTGAAGCAACCCCGCGCTCCACTGCGTCTGCTCGTACGCGAGCATGTGGCGCAGCCGCTGTCCTTCGGCTCGGTTCGCGCGCCTGCGTTTCTCGATCGCCGCGAGCAGTGCCTTCGCCGATGCACGCGAGTCGGCGCGCAATGCGGCCTCGATCTCCGCGGGTACGCTTCGCCCCTCGACGACGAATCGCTCGCGCCAGGTGGCCAACGACTCTTTGCGACGCTCGGTGCTCACCTCGGTGGCTTAGTACGCGCGGCGCGTAGTGCACGTGTGGACCACCTTGCTCGGCGGTGCGCAGTCACGGTCGAGATGGATGCGGCGCGATGGTCAGCGGCGCGATCACGTTCTGAGCGTACGTACCGCTACGCGCGCCGGGCCGTGAGCATCACGTTCGAGAACGGCGTCCCGCCCCAACACGGCACGACCTCGCACACGAATCCACGCGCTTCGAGAAGGGGGACCAGCGCGTTGCGCACATCGCGGAAGAGCACGCGTTCGCCGCGGTTGAACTTGATCGCGGTAAAGAAGCCTTCTTCGATTCGCGTCATCGTCGAACGCCAGCCGCGTCCGGTGTCCGCTTCGCGCACGAGCAGTCTGCCGCCGGGGCGCACGAGATCCGCCGCACGCGCGAGCAGCGCGTCTTGTGTGGCGCGATCGAAGTAGTGCAGCACGTCGATGAGCAAGACGGTGTCGGCGGATTCGACGGATGCGTTGCGAACATCGCCCTGCGCAAAGTGCGCGTCGAGCCCTTCGGCCGCGCGATTGGCGACATCGACTTTCGCGTCGTCCCAATCGCATCCGCGCACGCTCCGCGCCGCGCCCGATTCGGCGAGCAGCACGCCGAGCTGACCGCGGCCGCAACCGAGGTCGAGCACTTCGCCGAGCGGCGCCGCTTCCGCGACCGCGCGTGTCGAGGGATCGCCACGGAGCTTTCCGCGCACGTAGTAGTAGGTGCCGCGTGACTTCGCGACGCGTTCGTAGCGACGCGCGGTGCGTTCGATCGCATCGCCGATAGGATCCGCGACGGCCGGCAGCGCGTTCTGTTTTCGCCGCGCTGCGAGCGCGAGATACGTGATCGTCCCCATCGCGACGCCGATGATCGCGCCGAGTTCGATCGATCCCACCGCGAGCGAGGCCACTGCCGGACCGGGATGCCGCGCGAGTTCGCGCGCGCCCGCGACGGTGAGAGGCACGAAGCGACCGTGGAGCGTTCGACTGCCGAGCTGGATCGCGCCGAACCACAGGAACGGCGCGATGGGCGGGATCGAGATGTTCGCGGCGAGATACGACACTGCGCCGTCGAGCCGGAACAGCAGACAGAGGCCGAGCACCATGAAGATGTGGAGCCCCGGCGTGGGCTGCACGCCGAGGAACGCACCGAGCGCGACCGAGAGCGCCGCGCGCCGTGGGGTGAGTTCGCCGCCGCGAATGCGAACCCACGCGCGACGGGCCTGTTCGCGGATCGATGCGCGAAGGTCGGTGGTGGGCGGCGAAGGGCTCAACGCGTGGGAGGTACAACGCGTGCGCGCCGAGGGCAACGCGCCGCGAACACCCTGAATAACGGATCGGCGCCGATTCGAAACGTGCTACATGCGCGCCGAAGGAACCCGACGTCGTGGCATTTCGAACGTGTGTGGTGATTCCGGCGTTCGATGCCGGCGAGGCCGTGGGAACCGTGGTGCACGCGGTTCGCGAGCAGGGCTGGAACGACGTCACCGTGATCGACGACGGGTCGACCGACGGCACCGGTGACATCGCTCGTGCAGCGGGCGCGCGCGTGATCGTCCACACGGTGAACCAGGGCAAAGGCCGCGCGCTGCGCACCGGGCTCGCTGCCTGTCGGGACGCCGGCTTCGACACGATGCTCACGCTCGACGCCGACGGGCAGCACAAGGCCACCGACCTTCGCGTGTTGATGGACGCGAGCGACGATCCCGACGCACTCGTGCTCGGCATCCGCGACCTCGTGCGTGCGGGCGCGCCGCGCGCGAACCAGATGTCGAACGGGATCTCCGACTTCTTCCTCTCGCGCTTCGCCGGGACGCATCTGCGCGACACGCAATGCGGTCTGCGTCGCTATCCGGTGGCGAAGACACTCGCGCTCGAGCCGCGCGGGACCGGTTACGAGTTCGAAGCCGAAGTGATTCTCCGCGCCGCGCGCGCGGGTGTGCGCATCGTACAGGTCCCGATCGACGTGCACTATCCACCCGAGAAAGAGCGCAAGAGCCACTTCAAGACGCGTCGCGATGTGCCACGCATCATCTTCCGCGTGCTCGAAACGCTCGCGACCTCGCGCCGCTGACGATTGACGCGATGGGCATCGCTCGCAAAGCTTCGCGGGTGACGGAAACGACGCGTTCGAAATGGCTGCGGCGCACGAGACGCGCGGCGATCGTCGTTTCGACACTGGCAGTGGCCTGGATCGTGTTCGCCGAAGTCACGTTGCTGCGCCCGCCGCGTGATCTTCCGCCCGCGCCTCCACACTCGCTCGTTCGCGACACCGACGGCACGCGCCACTTCGGACGCTCGTACATGCGCCGTCACGGCGGCGTGTGGGAGATGGCGCTCTATGGCGATCCGGTCGAACTCGGCGACGCGCACGCGCACTTGATCCGCGACGTGATGTTCCACGTCGAGGGCGAGATGATGAAACTGTTCGCGCACTATGTGCCGAGCGCGGCCTTGCGCAGCTTCATCACCACGCTCGTTCGCGCGCAGCACTGGCACCTCGATCGGAACTATCCGCACGACCGGCTCTTCGAGATGGCGGCCGAAGCGCGCGCGCTCGCCGAGAACGATCCGTTCGCGGACTTCCTCCCGACCTACCATCGCGTGCTCACGCTCCACGCGCTCTACGACATCTCGCTGTCGTTCGAGCACTCGCCGCTCATCGGCTGCACCGCGCTCTTCGCCTCGGGTGAACACACGGCGGATGGTCACACCTACGTCGGTCGCAACTTCGACATGGAGATCGATCCGGTCTTCGACACCGACAAGACCGTGGTGCTGTTCCATCCGCGCAACGGGATCCCGTTCGCGTCGGTCGCATGGCCCGGGCTCACCGGCGTGGTCACCGGCATGAATCGCGAAGGGATCTTCGTCGCGGTGCACGGCGGGCGCGCGAGTTCGGCGTCGACGCACGGCGTGCCGGTGCCGACGACGGTGCGCACGGTGCTCGAACACGCGCACACGCTCGACGAGGCGATCGCGCTCGTTCGCGCCGACGCGCCGATGGTGTCGCACATCCTCATCGTCGTGGACGGTGACCGTGGTGAAGGCGTCGCCATCGAGCGCGCGCCCGATCGCGAACCCTTCGTGCGCCCGCTCGGGTCGATGGGCGGCATCTCGAATCACTATGCCGCGCCGTATCTCGCGTCGGATCCGAAGAATCTCTCGGTGCGCGATCACACCTCGTCGATCGCTCGGCAGCATCGCGTCGACGAACTCCTCGCGGAGAACGATCACCGCTTCGATCCGAGCGTGATGCTCGGCGTGTTGCGTGATCGTCGCGGCGCATCCGATCACGAAGAGCCCCTCGGTCATCGCGGCACGATGGACGCGTGGATCGCAACCCATTCGGTCGTGGCCGACGCCACCGATCGCGTGTTGTGGGTGAGCGCCGGGCCACACACGCTCGGTCGCTACGAGCGCTTCGATCTCCGCGCGATGCTCTCCGATGAATATCGCCCCGGGAACGACGTCGATACGGGCGTGCTTCCGGCCGATCCGTCGTTCCAGAACGGTCTCTATCAGCGCTGGGTCGCCGCGCGCGGCGAGATCGAGCGGGCCGAGAGTCGCGTGGGCCATCACGATCCGCGAACGGCACTGACACTGCTCGACGCCGCCGATGCGCGCATCGCGCCCGAGCACGACATGGATTCACTTCGCATCCGCGCCCGCGCGTTGACCGACTTGCATCAGCGCGACGCGGCAATCGGTGCCTGGCGCACTTATCTGCAGGCCGATCCTCCGTCGCCGGCCGAGGCACGCGCCGCGCGAGACGCGTTGCACGAACTGGGAGCAGTGCCATGAGATCGACTCGTTTCGGTGCAGTCCTGGCGGTCCTCGTCGTCGCCGCGAACGGATACGCGCGCGAGGCACGTGCACAGCAATCGGCATCGCCCGCGCCGGCTACTCCCCTCGATCTGAACGCGACGTTGCGACGAATCGAGTCGGCCCGCGCCGGCGTGCAGACGTTCGAAGCCGAGTTCGATCAGGAACGCGTGATGGGCTTGTTCGCGCAGACGCTTCACGCGCACGGACGACTCAGCGTCACGCGTCCGGCGCGCGTGCGATGGGAAGTGCTCACCCCGAA
>CBIHQZ010000128.1:0-10461 GCA_966212315.1 uncultured Myxococcales bacterium | reverse complement strand
CCCGAGTGCTTCGGCGATCTGGTAAACCTTCATTGCCTGCGTCATCAGTCCTCCAGCCCCGCGAATCGATCGATCGTCGATACAAGCTCTGCAGCGATACCCGGCTCGGTCACGGCGAGCATCGCGACCTCGCTGCGCCGAAACAAAAGCCCCAACTCTGACTTCGTGCCGAACACGCGAATGGGCATCGCGCCCGTGTCACCGTGTTCCACCGCGTTGCGTTCCGAGCCCGCATCCGCGGCGATGATCACCAACTGAACCCGCGATTCCTCGAGCGCTTCGACGCTCGCGGCGACCCCGATCGCGAGGCCGCGCACGCGCGCAGCCGTGGTGATCAGCGAATCAATCTTCCGGCGGTACGCGACGCGCGCGCCTTCGACCAATTCCTTCGCATTCACTTCGGTCACGGGGACCTTGAGAGAACGCTCCGCGGCATGTCGCTTCGCCGCGGTCTCGATGCACGAACGAGTCGCGTGCACCCACGCACCGCGTCCGCCGATGCGCGATCGCGCGTCGAGCGCGACGCGGCCATCGGGCGCGCTGACGAGACGGAGCAGATCGCCCCGGCCCGCAGTCTGACGGCACGCGACGCACGTTCGCTGCGGTGCGTGCTGTTCGTCCGCGGTGGGCTTCGCATCGGATGCGTTGCGTCCCGCGTGCTTCGGCGCACTCGGCGCGGACACACCACGGCCCGACGCTCGCGCGGGTGCGCGTCCGTTCGAAGCTCGTTGTGTCGGTGTGCCCTTCGCCAAGTTCATCCCTCGATCAACCCTCACTCGACGGCGTCTCGGTCTCCGCTTCCGCCGGGGCGCTGGCCGCCTGCGAATCGCGAAGCGCGCTGCGCGCGTCCTCGATGACCTTGAGTTCGCTGTCCAGGAACTGCGCCGCGGACGCCTTGATCTGGCGAACCTTCTTCAGTCCCAGTCCGGTCTCGCGCACGAGGCCGTCTTCGTTCGCACCGCGAAGTTGTTCGACGGTTTCGACCTTCGCCTGCTTGAGCAGACCGATCGTGTGCTCGCCGACGCCGCGCACGAAGAGCAGACGCTCCTTCTCGGTGAGCGGCTCGGTGCGCGCACTCGCTTCGCGAATGCGGCGCTGGCGGAGTTCTTCCATCGCGCTCTCGGCCGAGGTCTTGATGCGCTCGGCGTTCTCCGCGCCGCCGAGACCCGGGATGCCCGCGAGTTCCTCGCCCGTTGCTTCCGCGACTTCGTCCAGCGAACGGAACCCGAGCTTGTACATCGTCTGCGCGAGCGCCGGGGTGATCCCGGTGATCATCGAGAGCGCGCCGATGGCTTCTTCTTCCATCGTCTTGAACTTGCTCTCCGAGATGATGTCGAGCTTCCATCCCGAGAGCTGCGACGCGAGGCGTACGTTCTGACCCTTGCGGCCGATGGCCAGCGAGAGCTTCTCGTCGGGCACCACGAGTTCCATCGCGTGCTCGCCTTCGTTGATGATCACGCGTGCGACTTCGGCAGGCGCGATGGCATTGCACACGAAGCGCGCCGGATCGCGGTCGAACGGCACGATGTCGATGCGCTCGCCCCGGAGTTCCTGAACGACCGCCTGTACGCGCGAACCCTTCACGCCGACACACGCGCCGACCGGATCGACGTCCGAATCACGCGACTGCACCGCGATCTTGCTGCGCACGCCCGGCTCGCGGGCGGCGGCGACGATCTTGACGATCCCTTCGTAGATCTCCGGCACTTCGGCTTCGAAGAGCTTCACGAGCAAGCCCACGTCGCCACGCGAGAGAATCACCTGCGGGCCGCGCGACTCGCGCTCGATCTCCTTCACGTACGCGACGATTCGCTCGCCGGGACGGTAGTTCTCGCGCATCACCTGCTCGCGCGAGCGAAGGATCGCTTCGGTGCGGCCGAGGTCGACGATGATGTCGTTGCCGCGTTCGAAGCGACGAACGATCCCCGTGATGATCTCGCCCTTACGGTCTTTGTATTCGTTGAAGATGATCTCGCGCTCGGCGTCGCGGGTGCGCTGATTGAGCACCTGCTTCGCGGCCTGCGCGGCAATGCGGCCGAAGCCCTTGTGTGCGTTGCGCAGACGGAGCAGATCGCCGAAGCGCTTCTCCTGCTCGAGCGCACGCGCCGCGTCGGCCGGGCGGTAGTACACCGGGAATGCGAGCTGCTCGCCGACTTCGGCTTCCAGCCCGACCTTCTTTGCGTCCTCGAGCGACACTTCGCGCTCGGGATCGGTGACCACGTCCGAGATGGTCATGTATTGGAAGAGGTCGACCTCGCCCGTCTTGTCGTTGAAACGCGCAATGAGCTCGCGCGTCGGGCCGAGCTGTTTCCTCGCTGCCGAGAGAATGGCGGTCTGGATCGCCTCGATGAACACGGCGCGATCGATGCCCTTGTCCTTCGCTGCGATGTCGATGGTCTGACCCAGACTCGGTCCTGCGGGCTGCGCCGGTGCGGCGGCTGCCGTGCTCTTCCTCGTTGCCATGGCTACCTCTTGGCCGCACGCGCTTCCGGCGCGGCGGTGTTCGGCTCGAACTTGTGCTGCTCTGTCGTTGCTTCGTGGTTCGCCGGTTCGTTCGCGACGGGACGCTCTGCCGCGTTCGCGCGATCCGGGTTGCTCTTCTTGTTGCTGGAATCGGGACTGCCCGCCGCTGCGCGTTGCGCAGCGTTGATGGCGCGGGCCTTGTCACGTGCGGCCAATCGCTCCTGGCGACGCGACGGACCTTTGCCCGGCTTCTCCTTGCGCGGCGGCGCGATCTCCGCGAGACGGGCTCGGGTGATCTTGTCGCGCGCAATCTCGTGCACCTTCCCGGCGACGTCGAGTCGTACGACGTAATTGTCGTCGCCGAGCGGCGCGGTGCCGACGAGGGTGCCGTTCAGGTGGTGTTTCTCGCGGCCTTCACCGCGGGTGTCCAAGCGGATGGCGAGGCCGGCGAAGCGATCGAAGTCGTCGCGCTTCTGAACAGGACGATGCGTGCCCGGGGAGCCGATCTCGAGCGTGTATGCGTTCTCGACGAGATCGAGCGCATCGAGAGCGGTGGAGACGTCACGGGTGACGTTGGTGACTTCTTCGAGGCCGATCGACTTCTCGGGGTCCTGGATGCGCGGGTCGCCGTTGGGACGGTCGATGAACACGCGAAGGATTCCGCCGCCTGGGCCCTGGAGCCATTCGACCGCAACGAGCTCGACGCCGTGCACTTCGAGCAGCGGCGTGATCTCCTTCGCGATCTGGTCCAGGTCCATGCGCATGTCGTCCTCGGGCCCTGAGCCCGGGGTCATGCGTGATGACCGGTTCCGTCGCGGGGGAGCGACGAGACCCACCGTCGAAACACATCCACGCGACGTGTCGAGGTGGCCTTCGGAGGGGCCCAGCGCTGCAAGGGACCCCGAAGGCGGCGAGGCTTGTAGCACCGGGTCTTTCCGGTGACAAGCGAAGCCTCGTCGGAGCTGCGCGTTCATCCAAAGCGTCGAGCGAAACGAGTCTTTCGACCCTCGACTCTTGCCGCTACCAGCGCTCCCAGACGACGAACATCGCCACCGCGCCGATGGCCGGCGCGAACCTCGCGATGACCCGCACACCCGAACGCGGCGGGTGTTCGCAGTCGTACGTTCGACATCGATGTCTTCGGGCGAGTTCGATTGCGGCGATCGCGAAGGTCACGCCGAAGTGCGCGCGGTGTTGTTGCGCGATCCAGACCATCTCGTTGGCCGACGATCGGGCGCCGACGAGGACGAAGCCGGCGACCCATTCGGGTTGACATATGGTTCACGCGAACTAACCATTCGTCCGCGCGAACCAATGGGAACCAAAGAAGACACCGGTAATCTCGGCGAACTGCTCGAGCGCTTCGTGAACCGCGTATCGCACCCGCGCGGCCGTGCGCTCACGCTCTTCGCGCAGGCATCGGTCACCGTCGACCAGGCGATCCTGCTGAACTACGCGCAGTCGATTCCCGACAGCACGCCCTCGAGCCTGGCGGCGAAGATGAACGTGTCGCTGCCATCGGCGAGTCAGATGGTGGAGCGTCTGGTGAAGCTCGGGCATCTGCGGCGCACCGAGGATCCGCGCGACCGGCGACGCAAGGCGATCACAGTGACGGCCAAGGGCGCGGCGTTCCTCGTGCGATTGAAGCGGGTACGGAGCGAAGAGTTCGCGGTCGGGACTAACGCGCTCTCGGAGCGAACGCGTCGGCGACTGGAGGAAGCGCTCGCGCGCGCGCTCGATGAACTGAGGGCTCCCGACGGCGCGGCAGTCGGCGGCGAATCGGTGAAGTGATGTTGCAGATCGATCACGTCGGGATCGCAGCGCGCGACGCGCACTCGTCGGCGCACACGCTCGCGGCCATCCTCGGCGCCGCTGCACCCACGACCGAAGGCGCGGACGAGGACATGTACCGGGTCGATGTCGAACAGGGCGCGTGCGTGTTGTTCAATCCAGCGACGCATGTGGATCCGGCGCACATCGCGTTCCGCGTCGACCGCGCCCGATTTCGCGAGGTGATCACGCGGCTCGGCGCGCGCGGCGTGGCGTTCGGCAACGATCCCGAAGATCCGAACAACGGCCGCACCGACGATCCGCTCGGCGGCGAAGGACGCGTGTACTTCCTCGACGAGAACGGGCATCTATTCGAAGTAACCTGCTGAAGCGCGCCACCTCGGCGGTGCGAAACGCCCCGAGCGCTCCGACGGACTCGCGATACGATCGGCCGATGGATCTCTCCGCTGGCGCGCGTGCGATCGTCAATCTCTCGCGAGGCATCTTCGTCGCTCGCCGCGCGCTGTCGCGACCGACCCCGGTCGATGCGCCGGGGCACGACGAGAATCGACGTTCCGCGCGCCGCCGCAACATCCTTTTCATCACGACCGACCAGCAGCGTTACGACTCCCTCGGTGTGAACGGTCATCCACTCACGCGCACACCGTCGATCGACGCACTCGCGCACGCCGGGATCTCGTACCGACGCGCGCACGTGCAGAACGTCGTGTGCATGCCGTCGCGCACGACGATGCTCACCGGGCAGCATCCACTCACACACGGCGTCGTGGCCAACGGTGTGCCGCTCGACGATCGCTCGCCGAACGTTGCGCGCGTGCTGGCCGCGTCGGGTTACCGCACGGCGCTCATCGGCAAAGCGCACTTCGATCCGCATCTCGATCCGCTCCTTCGCTTCGGGGAGAACCGCATCGCCGCTGCGCGATCGACGGGTCCGTGGAAGGGTTTCGAACACGTCGAACTCGCCACGCACGGACCGCTCGGCGGGCATCACTACGCGGCGTGGCTATGGGACAACCATCGCGAAGACGTCGGCGGGTTCGGCGCGGTGCTCACCGGCAGCGGCGGCGGTGAGACGGGCGCGCCCGAGGTGAAGCACAACCCCATCGCGCGCGAGCGGTACCACACCGACTGGATCGCGGATCGCACGATTGCCTGGCTGCAGAGTCTTCCCCGCGAGAAACCGTTCTTCTGTTGGACGAGTTTTCCCGACCCGCATCATCCGTTCGATCCGCCGATCGACGAGGTGAAGAAACGCGGTGACTTTCGCGGTCGCGCGCTGCCGTCCGGACATCCCGGATCGCGGTCGCGCATTCGTTCGATCCTCGCGAAGAAGCCGCGTCACTGGCTCGATTGGTACGACGGGATCCATCGCAATCCCGAGGGGGGTCCGACGAACTTCGCGCCCGCGCAGTTGACCGACGATCAATTGCGCGAGGTCGACCACATGATCCAAGTCGAGAACGAGCTGATCGACGACGCGGTCGGAAGGGTGATGCGTTACCTCGCCGAGGCCGGGCTAGACGAAGACACCGACGTGTTCTTCACGTCGGATCACGGCGATCTACAGGGCGACTTCGGGCTGATGTTCAAAGGCCCGTATCACGTCGATGGGCTCATGCGGGTTCCGTTGATCTGGCGCCCCGCGCCGTCGGCGGGCATTGCGCGCGAGACGATCGACGAACCGGTGGGGCACGTCGATCTGGCGCCGACGTTCTGTGCGATCGCGGGCGTGAACACGCCCGAAGAGATGCAGGGCACGCCGCTGCCGATCGCGAAGGGCTCCGGGCGCGAACGAGTGATCACGACGTTCGACAGTCAGTTCGCAACGATCGGCATGCATCTGCGAACGATCTATCGCGATGGGTTCGTGTGCACGGTGTACGAGCCGAGCACGACCGATCGCGGCGGACGCTTTCCGCTGTACGCCTCGGTGTGGCTGCGGGGATCGCAACTGCCGCGCTACGACGGAACCGAGGGCGAACTGTACGACCTGCGCAACGATCCGCTGCAGTGGGAGAACCTTTGGAGCGATTCGGCGCGGCGTTCGTTGCGTGACGATCTGGTCGCGGACCTTCGTGCGCATCTTCCGCGCGAGCGACTCCCGCGGTTGGAAGTCGCGGCGCCGACGTGACGTGAACGCAGTCGGTGGTTGCGTTCGAATCGGCCCCACAGTCCGCTCGATTCGCGATGCGCATCGACGCAGTCCGCGCCCGAATCCATCGCTACTCGCGCATGCGCGTGATGCGGCCATGGAATACTCGATGGCCATGGGGGCACCCTGGGGGCGCGTATTCCGGATCGACGCGATCGTGGTCCTGCAATGGGGCACGAGCATCAGTGCGGCAGATGCGCGCGTGGTGCACGACAAGATCGTCAACGCGCGACGAGAAGCGCGGCGACGGATCGTGATGGTGGTCGAGATCCAACGCGACACGCCGATGCCGGACCTTCGTACGATCACGGAGTTCTTCCGCACCACGCGTCTGCTCTCGCGTGAGTCCGTGCGCGTGATCGGCGTGCTTCCGCCGAATGCGAAGAACAGACGTCTCATCGCGGCGAGCTGGTCTGCTTTCTCCGCACACTTGCCGGTTGCTGTCGACGTCACCGACACGCTCGAGAGCGCGCTCGAGTGCGCAGCGGCGACGCTCGGACTCGATCCGGCGAACGTGCTCGCAGACGCGCAACGATCGGCCTCGACGGCGTAGCAAGGCGATCAGTCAGTCAGCCGTACCGCCCGCACGACCGCTCGATGGATCGTGTCGCACCGCACTCGCGGGAATGCCGCTCGCGACATCCGTGGCATCGCGCATTCCGCGCGACCACAACGTCCGTTCGACCATCGCGCGCAGCAAGTACTCGAGCGTGTGCTGCACGGCGCGACTCTCGAGCACACCCAACGCGCGTGCGATCGACTCGAGTGTCGCGAGTTCGCCCGCGTGCGGCGCGGACCGCAGCTGGTAGTTCGACCGGTCGGGAAAGGGGATCGACACCGCCGGGAGTCCGCTCAGCCCCGGAACGCGATGACGCATCTTCGACGCCTGCCGCCACGTGCCGTCGGGCACGACGAGGGTGACGGGTCGCGGCGATGCGACGAATCCCTCGATGGACACTGCGTCTTCGTGCGGAAAGAGAATCACGGGGGTGGTGTCGTCGCGCCACGTGAACGAACGCACCGGTTCGCCGGGCATCCCTCGCACGACGACTTCGCTGTTCGCGAGGCACTCGGTCGCCAGGCGTCCGGTGTTCGTCGACTTGTGGTCTTCGATGCGATGGATGACGAGCACCACGCGCGTGCGCGTTTCGAGACGCGGCGTCGGCATGAGCGGGCAGATGCAGAGCCCGGGATGCATGCGGCATCGGACGCAACGGGTGTTCGAGTGGCTTCGCCGGCTCACGCGCGCAAGATGCCACGTGGCGGCTGAACCGGTTGCCTCGGTCGTCAGCGGTGACGCGCGAGCAGATCGCGAGCCGCCGAGGTCCAGTCGGAGAAGTCGAAAGCAAATCCCGCTTCGCGAAGCCGTGCCGGTACGACGTAGCGGCTCTTCATCAACAGCTCGGTGTCGGTGCGCAGGAAGAACGCGCCGATCTCCGCCATCCACGCAGTCGCCGGGAGCCCGATGCGCACGCCGGCTTCGCGCCGCAGCGTCGCCATGAAGTCTCGTTGCCGCAGCGGTTCGGGTGCGGCGAGATTGAACGGACCGTCGAGGTCGTCGCGGTCGGCGAGAAAGTCGATCGCACGCACGAAGTCGCGATCGTGAATCCACGACACGAACTGCTTTCCGCTTCCGACCGGCCCACCGAGTCCCTTGCGCACCATGCCGAGGAGCACGTCGAACACGCCGCCTCGATCGGGGCTCATCGTCATCGCGGTGCGAAGCGCGACGCGTCGCGTGTGTGGAGTGTTCGCCGCGGCTTGCGTTGCCTCCCACGCTTTCGCGATGGCGATGCTGCGCGCCCAGTACCGGGGGACGTCGGGTTCGTTGCCGCCGATCACGCCGGTGTGTTCGTCGTTCGGCGCGTCGAAGCGATGCGCGTAGATCGTCGCGGTCGACATCTGCAGCCACGCGCGGGGAGGGCGGCTGGCGCTCGCGATGGCTTCGCCGACGGCACGCGTCGAATCGACACGCGAGTCCATCATCTGCCGGAGATTTTCTTCGGTGTAGCGGCAATTCACCGTGCGCCCGGCGAGATTGATCACCACATCGGCTCCGTCGATCTCGCTCGCCCACGCGCCGAGCGACTTGCCGTCCCACGGCACCACCCGCGCGGCGTCGGATGTGCCGCGCGCGATGATCACGACGTCGTGGCCGCGGCTGCGAAACGCGCGGGCGAGAACTCCGCCCAGTTGTCCGGTGCCGCCAGCGATCACGTATTTCATACGCACCAGATACACCGCGTCGCGTGCGAGGGGAACGTCGGTGAAGAGCGTCTCCCGAACGTCGGTAAGACTTCATCCCGGGGCTTCGTCACGTCGAACCGATCCGAATCAGATGGTCGACGAGCGGATCGTTCGAGATAGAACGTCACCATGGATCGCCGCGTATTCGCTCCCTGCGCTTTTCTCGCGATCGGCATCGCCGCCTGCACGACCTCGCGCCCCGCATCGAGCCGCCCCGCGTCGATGGCGATCGCGAGTCCGAACGCCAGCGCCGCGCAGCCGGTCACGATCACCCTGCTCGGAACGAACGATCTGCACGGTCACGTCGAAACGCTGCCGTTCCTCGCGTCGTACGTGCGAGCGGTGCGAGCGGCGCGCGCGCAGGATCACGGCGGTGTCGTGCTGGTCGATGCCGGTGATCTCTTCCAAGGGACGATCGCGAGCAATGCATTCGAAGGCGCGCCGGTCATCGCCGCGTACAACGCCATCGGCTACGACGCGATCGCGATCGGCAATCACGACTTCGACTACGGCGCACGCGACGACGCGAGTGGTCCGCCGGCCGACCCACGTGGGGCGCTGCTTGCTCGCGCGAGCGAAGCGCACTTCCCGTTTCTCGCGGCGAACATTCTCGACCGGGAAACGCACGCTCCGGTTCGATGGCCGCACGTCACCCCGCACGCGATGCTGACGGTGTCCGGTGTCCGCATCGGGCTCGTCGGTGTGGCCACTGCTGCGACGCTGAGCACCACCCTTGCCGCCAACGTGCGCGATCTCGCGATGGCGTCTCCGCGCGATGTGCTCGTTTCGGAAGCGGCCGCGCTGCGTCGTGAGGGTGCCGTGCTGGTGATCGCGGTTGCACATGCCGGTGGTCGTTGCCGCGACCTCGAACACGCGGAAGACGCCGCCTCGTGCGACCGCGAGCAGGAGATCGTGCAGATCGCCGAGGCGCTCCCGGTGGGAACGGTGGATGCGATCGTCGCCGGGCACACGCATCAGGGCATGGCGAACGTCGTGAACGGGGTACCCGTCATCGAGTCGTACGCGCTCGGTCGAGCGTTCGGCCGCGTGGACTTCCGCGTCGACGCCCGCGCGCAACGGGTGATCGAGCGCCGTGTTCAGCCGCCGCGCGATCTCTGCATGCGCCGCCCGACCGCGGAGCATCCGTGCGAGCCGGGGACATACGAGGGCGTGTCGATCGCGCCGGCGAGTGACGTTGCGGCGCTCATTGCTCCGGCGCTCGAACACGCGCGGACGGTAGGAGCGAGGCCGCTCGGCGTGAATGCCGCCACCACGATTCGCACGCAGTACGATCGCGAGTCGCCGCTCGGCAATCTACTCGCCGATCTGCTGCGCGAAGCGACGCCCGGGGCCGACGTCGCGGTGCTCAACGGTGGCGGCGTGCGCGCGGACTTGCCGGCCGGCCCGCTGACCTACGGGCATGTGTACGAGGTGATGCCGTTCGACAATCGCGTCGCGGTCGTCGAGATGCGTGCGTCGGCGTTGCGCGATCTCATCACGGAGAATCTCACCCACGCCGCCGGCATCGTGCAGATCTCGGGGGTGCGGGCGACGGCGCGATGCGACCATTCGCATCTCGTCGTGAATCTCACGCGCGAGGGCAACGCTCCGTTGGGCGACAACACGCTGCTGCGAGTCGCAACGAGTGACTTTCTCGTCGCCGGCGGCGACGGATACTTCGCGGGACGGATCACGCGCGACGTCAGCGACGACCAGCCCCTGATGCTTCGCGATGTGTTCGCTGCGCAGCTCTCGACCCGTACCAACGGCATTCGCGCCGACGACCCTCGCACCTTCGATTCCACGCA